>NZ_KB898098.1:0-181856 GCF_000377425.1 Thioalkalivibrio sp. ALE28
GGGCTGTACAAGACCGAGGTCCGGGCCTACTGGGGACGTCTTAACGATCGACGCGACGTCGAGTGGGCTACGCTCCAGTGGGTCGACTGGTTCAACCGGCGACGCCTGTTGGAATCCAACGGGTATCGACCGCCGGCAATCATCGAAGCGCAGTACCATCAACAAGTTCAGGGGTCCGTTCGTGCAGCGTGACCCAAACCAACGGGTCTCCGGGAAACCCGGGGCGGTTCACTTTCTTGGGCAAGCAAGAAAGTGCCTCGGGGCGCGCTGGCGAGTCAGCGCACGGCAGTACGTGGACCGAAGGCAGCGTAAACACCGAAGGATGAACCGGGACCAGCCTTCAATACAGCGCAAGCGGCGGACCGAAGGCAGCGTAAACACCGAAGGATGAACCGGGACCAGCCTTCAATACAGCGCAAGCGGCGGACCGAAGGCACACTAAACACCGGATGTCGAACCAGGACCAGCCACCACGAGGAAGGCGGCTAGACGAAGGCACCGAGACACGGACAGCAAAGGATACTGAGGCCGATGAAGCGCCTGTCGGCGCCGCCGGTTAGAGGTCCCGCAACCCCAGTACATCCTGCATATCGAACAGCCCATTGCCGGCACCAGCCAGCCAGACGGCGGCCCGCACCGCACCGGAAGCAAACACGGTCCGGCTGGAGGCCTTATGGGTGATCTCCACACGCTCACCGTCGCCCGCGAACAGCGTGGTGTGCTCACCCACGATGTCGCCACCACGTACCGTGGCGAAGCCAATGGTGCGACGGTCGCGGGCGCCGGTCTGGCCCTCGCGGCCATACACGGCATCGTGCTCCAGGTCCCGTCCCAGCGTCTCCGCGACCACACGCCCCAGCTTCAGCGCGGTACCGGAGGGGGCATCGACCTTGTGGCGGTGGTGCGCTTCCAGAATCTCGACGTCCACGCTGTCGCCCAGCGCCCGCGCCGCCAGCTCCACCAGCTTGAAGGTCAGGTTCACCCCGACACTCATGTTCGGCGCGTACACGATCGGCATGGTGGCCGCCGCATCGCGCAGACGCTGCTCCTGATCCGCGTCGAGACCAGTGGTCCCGATCACCAGGGCCTTGCCGGCGCGCGCGCACAGATCGAGGTGCTGCATGGTGGCCTGCGGCGCGGTGAAGTCGATCAGCACGTCGAAATCGTCGGTCACGGTTGCCAGGTCCTCGACCAGGCGTACCTGGCCCTCCTGACCGACGACCGCGCCAATCGCCTCGCTACCCGGCCGCTCGCTGGCCGCGCCCAGCCGCGCCTCGGGGTGCTCGTCCACCGCCTGCACCAGGTTCTGGCCCATGCGCCCGCCGGCGCCCGCAATCGCAATTCGAATCATCGTTTGTTCCATCCGGTTCTGTCGTTCCATCGGGGTATGCGCACCCTACGAAGCTTTGCCGCAACGCGCCAGTTACAGGGTTCGCACCGGGGTGCGGAAACGCCACTCGCCGTACACCGAGGCGATCACCCCGGCTGCGGCGAGGAACGCCGCGAACACGTACACCGAGGCCGGGCTGATGCCGTCCCACAGGTAGCCGGCCACCAGCGAGCCCATCGCCCCGCCCAGCCCGAAGGCCAGCGAGGAGTACAGCGCCTGCCCGCGCCCCTGCAGCCGGCCCGGGAAGAAATAGTGGATCAGCGAGATCGCCGCCGCGTGGTACACCCCGTAGCTGGCCGCATGCAGCACCTGGATGAACATCAGCATCGGCAACGAATCCGGCACCGCCGCCAGCAGCCCCCAGCGCAGCGTGGTCAGCACCAGCGCTGCCGACACCAGCAGCCAGGCCCCGAAGCGCAGGATCAGCCGCGGCATCAGCAGGAACAGCACCACCTCGGCCGCGACCCCCAGCGCCCACAGCTGCCCGGCCACCGCGCGCGAGAACCCGGCCTGTTCCAGATACAGGGTGAAGAAGGCGTAGTAGGGCCCATGGCTGGCCTGCATGAAGAAGCAGGCCACGAACAGCGCGATCACCTCCGGCCGGCGCAGCACGGTCAGTAGCGGTGGGGCGTTGTTGTCTTCCTCGTGGTTGCGCGCCGGTTCGCGCACGAACTGCGCGGCCGCCACCACCGCGATCAGGATCGCCAGCACGATCCACGGCAGCCAGGCCACGTCGATGTGATCGAAGGCCCAGCCCAGCAGCGCCACCGCGACGATAAAGCCCACCGAGCCCCATAGCCGCACCAGGGCATAGCGGTGCGCATCCTGCCCCAGCGAGCGCATGGTGGTCGCCTCGAATTGCGGCAGGATCGCATTCCAGAAGAAGCTGTAGGCGGCCATCACCACCGCCAGCCACCAGTAGCCGGTGTACAGCAACACGCCGGTGAAGGCGACCGCCCCGGCCAGCGCGCCCCAGCGCGCGATCGGCATGTGTGCACCGGCGCGATCCGCCAGCCATCCCCAGACGTTCGGGGCGATGATCTTGGTCGCCAGCACGATCGCCATCAGTTCGCCGATCTGGGCGCCGCTGAACCCCTCCTCGGAGAGATACGGCCCCCAGAACGGCATGAACGCACCGAGGCTGGCGAAGTAGAAGAAATAGACCCCGGACAGGCGCGCGTTCTGCGTCACGGCCATTGCAGGGGCCCTAGCGGTTCAGGAGACTACGGCCGGACGGCCGCGTCATTCGCCGGAATGATCGCGCAGTGCGAGGCCGGTATCCGCCACGTCCGCGTTCTGCCCGCGATGGCGCAGAGCGTGATCCATCAGCACCAGGGCCATCATCGCCTCGGCGATCGGGGTCGCGCGGATGCCCACGCAGGGGTCGTGCCGCCCCTTGGTCACCACCTCGACCGGCTCGCCCGCGGTGTTGATGCTGCGCCCGGGCAGACGGATGCTGGAGGTCGGCTTCATCGCGATGCTGGCGCGCACCGCCTGGCCGGTGCTGATCCCGCCCAGCACGCCGCCGGCGTGGTTGGAGAGGAAACCCTCGGGGGTGATCTCGTCACGGTGCTCGGTGCCGCGCTGGGTCACGGACTCAAAGCCCGCGCCGATCTCCACGCCCTTAACCGCATTGATACTCATCAGCGCATGCGCCAGCTCGGCATCCAGGCGGTCGAATACCGGCTCGCCCCAGCCGGCCGGCACGCCGGTGGCCTCGACGGTGACCCGCGCGCCGATGGAGTCGCCCGACTTGCGCAGGGCGTCCATGTACTCCTCCAGCTCCGGCACCTTGTCCGGGTCCGGGGAGAAGAACGGGTTGTCGTTGGCGATCTCCGGCTGCTTCGCCTCCAGCGCGATCGGGCCCAGCTGGGACAGCCAGCCGCGGATGGTGATGCCGTAGCGCTGTTCAAGGTAGCGCCGGGCGATGCCGCCGGCCGCAACCCGCAACGCCGTCTCGCGCGCGGAGCTGCGCCCGCCGCCGCGATAGTCGCGCACGCCGTATTTCTGATGGTAGGTGTAGTCCGCATGCCCGGGACGGAAGCGATCCATGATCTCGCTGTAGTCCTTGGAACGCTGATCCACGTTCTCGATCAGCAGCCCGATCGGCGTGCCGGTGGTGCGACCCTCGAACACGCCCGAGAGGATTCGCACCTGGTCCGGCTCGCGCCGCTGGGTAGTGTGGCGCGACTGCCCCGGCCGGCGGCGGTCGAGATCGAACTGCAGATCCGCCTCGCACAGCTCCAGACCGGGCGGACAACCGTCCACCACCGCGCCCAGGGCCGGCCCGTGACTCTCACCAAAGGTACTGACGACGAACAGTCGTCCAAAGCTGTTTCCCGACATGCGCGTAGTGTAGCCGCGGGCGGCGCGGCTGTCGCCTGTTCCCCTACCCGGCGGCCGGTCGGCAGCCTGTGGAATGCAGCCCTCGGCAACCCCGTCCCCTATCTGCCATGATCGGTGTGCAGCATTAAAGACCACAAAAGGAGGACACCATGCCGAAATCCCTGACCCGACTCGCCACCGGCGCCGTTGCCGCCCTCTGCCTGGGCCTGACCAGCAGCGCCCAGGCCGATGACGTCTACACCCAGCGCTTCATGACCCTGGAGCTGGCCAATGACATCGCCATGGGCGCCGTCGAGGCCTGCCGCGACATGGGGTACCAGACCTCGGTCGTTGTGGTCGACCGGGCCGGCAACGACCAGGTGGTCCTGCGCGATCGCATGGCGGGCGTGCAGACCATCCAGATCGCCGGCGACAAGGCCCGCGCCGTCACCATGTCCGGCACTACCTCCGCCAACTTCCGCGACAACCGCGAAGACATCCGCATGGAGATGAACCATGTGGACGGCATCATCATGCTGGCCGGTGGCTTACCCGTCGAAGCGGCCGGCAGCATGCTGGGTGCGGTGGGCGTCTCCGGGGCGCCGGGCGGCGACCTCGACGAGGAATGCGCGCAAGCCGGGATCGACCGGGTCCAGGAACGTCTCGACTTCGTGATGTAGTCCACTCGGGCGCCAGGGACGGCGCCCACCCCGATAGCCGGATCGAGACCATGCCCCCAGACAACCCTTCCAGAACCCCCATTCGCATCTCGCCGGTGGAGACCTACGAGCGGCTGCAGGCACGCCCACGGGACCTGCTGATCGACATCCGCTCGACCATGGAATACCTGTTTGTCGGCCATCCGACCGGTTCGGTCCACATCCCCTGGATCGACGAACCGGACTGGACGGTGAACCCGCAGTTCGTGCCCCAGGTCCGCAAGCTGCTGCTGGGCGGCGTCAGCGACCACAGCGACGAAGCCCCGGCCCTGTACCTGATCTGCCGCAGCGGCAAGCGCACTCTGGATGCCGGCCAGGCCCTGGTGGATGCCGGCATCGAACATGTCTTTTCGGTAGAGGAAGGCTTCGAGGGCCCGCTGGACGAACACCACCAGCGCTCCACCCGCGGCGGCTGGCGCTACCACGGCCTGCCCTGGGAGCAGTGCTGAAGCACTCATATCCCTGTGGATCCCCCACTGTCACGGGGGTTGCGCGCACCCCGGGGCGATTGGTCCATAATGGAGCCGGACGCGTCGCTGCGGCGTTCGATTGTGGCCCGGTGGTACCCTTGAGCCTTAATTCTTCACCACGGGACCGAGTACTTCCGTTTCGCTGTGCAGGTCCGTCTTCGAGCGGAAAGCCTAAAGATTCGGAGACTTCTCCCACCTGAACCTCAGGTTCAAGGTCAAAGGTCACGCCGGCGCCCGCGGGGCGCGTCCACTTTTCTCAAGCCCGATCCCTATGTCTTCGGAAACCGTCTCCGTCCCAGACCCGCTATCGCCCGACGATCTGCGCGCCCTGCGCCTGCGCCTGCGCCGCGCCCGCGCCGCGCTGTCGGACGCCCAGCTTGACCAGCACTCCGCCGCCATCTGCGAACACCTGCTGCGCTGGTTCGAGCGCTGGCAGCCGCGCTGCGTCGGCGCCTACCGGGGCCTGCGCGGCGAGGTCGACCTGACACCGCTGACCGTCGCCCTGGCCGGACGCGGCACCCGCGTTGCCCTGCCGGTGATGGACGACAAACGCCCCGGCCGCATGCACTTCCATGCCTGGGGGCCCGGGGATGCGCTGTGCCACAACGGCTTCGGCATCGCCGAACCCTGCCCCGATGCCCCGCGCATCTGGCGCCGCGAGATGCAGGTGGTACTGATGCCGTTGGTGGCCTTCGACACGGCTGGCAACCGCATGGGCATGGGGGCGGGCTACTACGACCGCTACTTCGCCCGGCGCCGCTTCGGCATCGGCCGGCCGAAGCTGATCGGCGTAGCCCACTCGCTGCAGGGCGTGCCGGCGCTGCCCACCCAGCCCTGGGACGTGCCGCTGGATGCCGTCGTGACCGAACAGGGCTGGCATGCGCTGCCGGACCGCGCGCGGCACAATACGCACACCTGACCACCCCCTCACTTGGCACGAGGAGCCCGCATGGCCTACTGGCTGATGAAGTCCGAGCCCGACGAGTTCAGCATCGACGACCTGGAGCGCGTCGGCGTGGAGCCCTGGGACGGCATCCGCAACTACCAGGTGCGCAACATGATGCGCGACGAGATGAAGAAGGGGGATCTCGCCTTCTTCTACCACTCCAACGCCAAGCCACCGGGCATCGTCGGTATCCTGCGTATCGAGAAAGAGGCCTACCCGGACTCCTGCGCCTTCGACCCCGAAGACCCGCACTACGACCCCAAGAGCGACCCGGACAACCCGCGCTGGCTGCGCGTCGACGTCGCCTTCGAGGAAAAATTCGGCGATATCATCACCCTCGATTGGCTGAAGCAGCAGCCGCAGCTCGAGGACTGCCCGCTGGTGCGCCGCGGCAACCGCCTGTCGGTCATGCCCATCACCCAGGACCAGTGGGACTTCATCCTGAGCCACGCCCAGCGCGGGAAATAGCCCCGTGGCCACGCTCTACCACTTCCCGCACGACGCCAAGGCCGACCGCCTTCGCCTGGCCTGTGGCTACAAGGGTGTGGAGCTCGAAACCCGCGCGCTGGACTGGTTCGACGACGAGACTTTCTTCGAGCTGGGCGTGGCGCGCCAGTCGCCGATCCTGCAGATGGATGACGGCACCCTGGTCACCGACACGCTCGCCGCGCTGCGCGACATCGACCGCCTGTTCCCGACCGGCGAACCGCTGTCCGACGGCGTGATCGCCGAGGACGCCTGGCAGGCCCTGGTGGACTGGCGCGCCAAGGTGGAGATCGTACTGGACCGCCTCTACGCCCCGCTGGCACCGGGCTTTCACGGCATCGGCGAGAGCGCCGAGGCCCTGGCCGACTTCAAGGCTCAGGTACAGCACCGCTTCGGCATGTCGCTGGAAGAACTGGCCAACGACCGCTACGACGGCTACAACCAGCTCGCCAAGCTCAGCCACCTGCCGGAACTGGCCAAACACCTGGCCGCCAGTCGCTTCTACCTCGGCCACCCCTCCATCGCCGACTGCGTGATCGCCGCCGACCTCTATCCCCTGCAGATGCACGACGGCATCAACCTGCCCGTCGACATGCTCTACTACCTGCGCCGCGTCGAGGAGACCTTCAACACCCCCCTCGACACCCACTGGCTCGCCCGCTAAAGCCCGTGTGGGAGCGGCCTTGGCCGCGAACCGGCGTCAGCCCCGGATCGGGCCCTGCATTCGCGCGCACGCGCGCTCCCACAAAAACTGCGGGAAGGGCGTGAGCGAAATCCTTTTCCTTCCTGATTGGCGCCGAGCGTCAGCCGTACCGGCGACAGCCCGGCGCAGGAAGCCCAAGCTCGGGGGACTACTCCCAGGCCCTGTTCCTCGATGGAGCAACCCCGGCCACCGCACTCCCCCCCCCCTCGTCATCCCGGCCGCAGCGCAGCGAAGAGCCGGGATCTCCCACGTCGGGACACCCCCAACCGCGGAGATCCCGGATAACCGCTACGCGGTTTCCGGGATGACGAAGCCCGGGGATCGTGGACCCGAAGGTGCGTGTCGCTGCGCGCAACCGCACCCTGTGCTGGCGGTTGCTGCCAGCCCGGGCGCGAACCGACGCTTCGACTGGCTGAACTTCTTGCCCAATGCGGCTGACCGCAAGGGCCCGCCACAATCAGGCGGCCGCGAAGCGCCGGATGTGGTTCTCGTCGCGGGATTCGGCCCGCGCCAGATCGAAGTTCGTCTGCATGGCGAGCCAGTGGCGCGCCTCGCCGATGCCACCGCTCTCGAGGCGCACGGCAAAGTCCGGCGAGATCGCGGCATGTTCGTTCAGGACGCGCGAGACCGCGTTGCGGGACATCCCCAGATGCTGCGCAAACTCGGTCACCGAAAGGCCCAGCCCGGGCAGCACACGCCGGCGCAGGATCCGCCCTGGGTGGGGCGGGTTCCGCATCGCCGCGTGTTCCTGAGGCTCAATGGTAGTCTTCATAATCCACCTGATCCGCATCGTTTCCACTGAACGTGAAGGTGACAACCCAGTTGCCATTCACATGCACCGAGAAAAAGCCCGCGCGATCCCCACGTAGCGGATGAAAATCCAATCCCGGCAGATCCAGCTGTCCGGGATGGGTCGCCGCATCCAGCAGCGCGAGAATATCTTCCAGGTCTTCCACATGGTCCGCCGGCAACCCACGGCGGTCGCCCTTCACGTAAAGCCGTTTGAGCCCCTTGTGACGAATCTTCCTGATCATCGGCCTTCCTTGGCACACGACTAAAATGTAATCTGTAACGTTACAGTGGTCAACTCAATCCACTGACACGAGCCTCAGCCGAAGCGGTAGTGCTTGCGGATGTCGCGGTGTATCTCCCAGGTGCAGCCCATACCCTCGGGGAAGGTCACCAGATCGCCCTCGCCCACGGTGACGGGCTCGCCTCCATCATCCGGCGTCACCGTCACCTGGCCTTCCAGGATGTAGCAGACCTCGCGCTCGTCGTAGTGCCAGGGGAAGGTCGAAACCTCCTTCTCCCACACCGGCCAGTCGAACACCCCCAGACGCTCCAGATGGTCCTGCTCCGGCCGATGGATCACTTCGATGGACATGACGGTCTCCTTGTCGGAATCAGCCGTCATCTTAACGAGCCCGATCACCCGAACGCAGCCAGCGCACCAGCAGCAACCCGAAGGTGAGCACACCCAGCGCGGCCGGCAGGTATTCCAGCCAGAGGCCCAGCTCCCAGGCGATGAATCCGGTGACCAGCGCCCACAGGAGCGGGATGATGGCCAGCACCAGCGGGGGCCGCGGGCGGGCGAGCAGCAGGAGCCCGAGCGTCAGCAGCATGGTCGGACCGGGCGCGACGCCGACGTACTGCAACTGGGCCCAGGGTGCACCGGTCAGCGCGAGATCGAGCAATGGATAGCCGGCCAGCGCGGAGACGATCATCAAGACCGCGCCGCTGCCCGCCAGCCCGCCGGGCCAGCCGAAGCGGGCCTGGCCCATCAGGGTCAGCGCGAACAGCAGCATCAGGCCCTGGGCGACGAAGACCCCGGCCAGCCATTCAGAGGCGAAGTGGAAGGGTGCGAGCGAGCCGCCGAAGAAGACCACTCCGGTCCAGATCCACAGCACGCCCAGCATCAGGCCCAAGACACGGGCCGCCCCGCGCCAGCCCGTGAACGCGAGCGCGACGGCCACCAGCGCGAGCAGGGCACCGACCGCGTGCAGCGGCCAGATGGCGGTGTTGTACTGGCCCAGGATGGCCAGCCAGGTGGCGCTATCGAACGGCAGCATCTATCTACCCCGTATCCATGGGTTGAAAGTCATTACTGTAGGAGGCCAGCCCTCTGGCCGATTCGGAGTGCGACTAGACTCGTCGGCCAGAGGGCTGGCCTCCTACAGGTCGCCGACGTAGGCAACCATGCGGCTGCGCATATCGGCATCCGGAAGCGGGCCGTACAGCGCGCCCATGTTCTCCTCCATGTGCGCCACGACCGAGGTCGCCGGGATCGCGCAGGTCACGTCCGGATGCGAGACGATGAACTTGAGCAGGAACTGCGGCCAGTTCGCGCATTCGATCTCCGCCGCCCAGTCCGGCAGAGGATGACCCTCGAACTGATTGATCAGCGCCTTGCGCCGGAACGGCCGGTTGGCGATCACCGCCACCCCGTGTTCGCGCGCCAGCGGCAGCAGACGCTGCTCCGCCTCGCGGTCGAGGATGTTGTAGGTCAGCTGCACGAAGTCCAGATCCTCGCGCCGCAGGATACGCTCCAGCTCGTCGTGGCGGCGTCCGTGCGAGGTGGTCACGCCAATGTAGCGCAGCTCCCCCGCCTCGCGACGCTCCCGCAGCGTCTCCAGGTGGGCCTCCCAGTTCTGCAGGTTGTGCACCTGCTGCAGGTCGAGCGTATCGACGCCCCACAGTTCCCGGGATTTCGCGTGCTGCTCGCGCCCGGTAGCGGTGCTGCGCGTCCAGACCTTGGTGGCCGCGAAGGCACCTTCCGGATGCCCCAGCTCGCGCAGACCGTGCCCCACCACCGCCTCGGCGCGGCCGTACATCGGGGAGGAGTCGATCATTCCGCCGCCGCGACGGATGAAGGTGTCGAGGATGCGCGTGCGCACCGCCAGCGCATCCGGGTCCTCCGGCACGTTGAAGGTGATCCAGGTCCCCATGCCGATCACCGGGATCTTCTCCCCGGTGGACGGAATCACCTTACGCTGCGGTTCACGGTCTTCGGAGGCACCCGCGACGACCGGCCAGCCCGCCCCGACCACCAGGGCAGAGCCGGCCATCCAGCGCAGGAAGGATCGGCGCGAACGCCGTGTGGACGTTGGTTTCATGGCCCGGATCAACGCAGGGGGTTCAATTCGTGGGCCATTCGCCCGGGCCACAAGTTCCCTACGCAGCCGCCCGCAGATGCCGGGTAAGCGCCGAGACCAGCGGCTTCATGAAGTAACGGCCGTCGGGGACCACCGCGGGGGAAATGCCGTGGGTGCGCAGTTCCTCGGCCACCACCGGGCCAATCGCGGCGACCACGGTTCCCTCCAGCGCCGCCCGCAACGCATCGTGACGATCATCGGCCCGGGCAACCGCCAGCAGGCGCCGCACCTGGGCCTGGCTGGTGAAGGCGATCGCATCCACCTCCCCCGCGATCAGGGCCTCGATCAGCCCGCTCACGCGCCCGGTCTCGGCGGCGTCTGCATAGCGATAGGGCCAGACGGGAAAGACTTCGGCGCCCGCCTGCTCCAGGAACCCGAGCAGGCGGCGGTTGGGTTCAGCGCCGTAGAGCTGCACCCCGATACGCTGTCCGGCCAGATCCTGCCCAGAAAGGGTCTCGATGATGCCTTCGGTCGTCGGCGCGGCCGCGACCGCATCCGGCCGCACGCCGAAGGGCTTCATCGCCCGTCCGGGCTTGGGGCCGCGCACCAGGGTCGGCGTCCGCGCCACGGCGGCCAGCCAGGCGTCCTCGCGCCCGGCACGCCGGGCAAAACCGGTCAGGCGGGTGAAGCCCTCGCCGGTCAGGAAGATCAGGCGGTCGAACGGCGCCTCGATCGCCCGGTGCAGCCAGGCCTCGATCGCCGTGCGGTCGGGGCTGTCGTGGATCGCGATCAGCGGGCAGCGCCAGACCTCGGCCCCGCGCCGCTCCAGCAGACCGGCGAAGACCTCCAGCGCCCGGCTCTCCGGCAAGGCCACCCGGCGACCCGCGAGGGCGCCGGCCGCCGCCTCCGGCAGGACGGATGCGGCCGTCACGCCGCACTCGCCGCCGCAGTGCGCGGCCCCGACCCCGACATTGGCACCGGCATCGGCTGTGGAAACACCGTGGCGGCCCCGTCATCCGGCTGGAACCAGGCCAGACGCGCGTGGCAGGCCACCACCTCGCCGATCACGATCAGGCTGGGCGAACCCACCTGCTCGCGCTCGGCACGCGCGGCCAGGGTATCCAGCGTGCCGCTGACCACGCGCTGGCGGGCGGTGGTGCCGTTCTCGATGATCGCCGCCGGGGTCTGTCCGGCGCGGCCGGCACCCTTCAGCCCCCGGCAGATCTCGCCCACCCCCTTGCGGCCCATATAAAACACCAGGGTCTCGCGGGTACTGGTCAGCTGCGACCAGTCCACATCCAGCCGCCCTTCGCGGGTATGGCCGGTGATGAACCGCACCGACTGGGCATGGTCGCGGTGGGTCAGCGGTATGCCCGCAAAGGCGGCGCAGCCGCTGGCCGCGGTAATGCCGGGGACGACCTGGTAGGCCACGCCGTCGCGCGCCAGCACGTCCAGCTCCTCGCCGCCGCGGCCGAACACGAACGGGTCGCCGCCCTTCAGCCGCGCCACGCGCTTGCCCTCGCGCGCCAGCCGGGAGAGCAGCGCGCTGATCTCCTCCTGCGGCACGCAATGGCGATCGCGCTCCTTGCCGACATAGAAGCGCTCGGCCTCGCGCCGGGCCAGGTTCACCACCTCGGAGGACACCAGCCGGTCGTAGACGACCACATCCGCCTGCTGCAGCAGGCGCAGCGCGCGAAAGGTCAGCAGATCGGGATCGCCCGGCCCGGCGCCGATCAGGTAGACCTCGCCCGGCGTGCTAGCCGCAGCGTCCGCCAGTTCCTGTTCCAGGCGCGCCTCGGCCGCGTCCATGCGCCCGGCCAGCGCCAGCTCGGTGGCCGGCCCGGCAAAGGCCCGCTCCCAGAAGGCGCGGCGGGCGTTCACGTGCTCGAAACGGGCGCGCACCCGGTCGCGAAGCCGCCCGGCGAGATCGGCCAGCCGACCATAGCCGGCCGGGATCAGGCTCTCGATCTTCGCGCGCAGCAGGCGCACCAGCACCGGGGCGCGGCCGCCGGAGCCGATCGCGATGGTCAGCGGCCCGCGCTCCACGATCGCCGGCAGGATGAAGCTGCACAGCTCGGGCTGGTCGGCCACGTTCACCGGGATCGAGCGCGCGACGCAGTCCTCCGAGACCTGGCGGTTGACCGCCGCGTCGCCGGTGGCGGCGATCACGATCGCCACCCCCGCCAGGCATTCGGTGTCATAGATCCCCGGATCGCGGCTGATCGCTCCCGGTTGTTCGCGCAGCAGGCGCTCGGCGGCGTCGCTGTACGCCGGGGCCCGCAGGCGCACCCGCGCCCCGGCCTCCAGCAGCAGCGCCGCCTTGCGCGTGGCCACCGGCCCGGCCCCGACCACCAGGGCCTCGCGGCCGTGCAACTGCATATAGATCGGCAGGTGTTCCATGCTTATCCCTCCCGCGCCACGGGGTCCGTGGGCGTCTCGGTTTCTTCATTCAACAGGGTCTGGATCTCGGATCGGCAGGAGCCGCAGTTGGTCCCCGCCTCGAGCACCGCACCCACGGCCTCGCAGGTGGCCAGCCCCTGCTCGCGGATCGCGGTACGGATGCGTGTCTCGTCCACGCCGAAGCAGGCGCAGACCATGCGCCCACGCGCGGCCTGGCCATTCGGCGGTCGCCCGGTCAGGAGCGCCATGCGCTCGGTATCGCTGATCGTCTCGGCCGCGAACAGGCCACCCAGCCACTCGCGCTCGGGCAGGCCCCGGTCGGGGCCCGCGAACAGCACGCAGGCGAGCCGGCCCTCGTGGATCCGCGCGGCGCGGTAGCGCCCCCCGGCGGGGTCGGCGAACTCCAGCCATTCCCCCGGCCCGTCCAGACGTTCGCGCCACGCATCCATCGTGGGCGGTGCGCCGCGCCCAGCCAGTTCGGTGCGCAGGTGTCGGGGACCTCGGGCGGTCACCGCATAGTCCGCGTCCGGTGCGGCGATCGGCTCGCGGCTCAGCACGAAGCCGTGCCAGTCCAGTGCCGCCGGGCGCACGGCCACGGCCGTGTGCTTGAACGCCGGCTGGCCGGAGACCGGGTCGACATGCGCGGGCACCAGCGCATCGACCCGGGAGAGCCGCGCGATCGGCCGGCTCCAGTGCATGGGCACGAACACGCTGCCCGGGCGCTGCTCGCGGCGGGTCTGTACCCGCGCCAGCAGGCGTCCGTGACGACTGGTCACCTCGGCCAGATCGCCCGCCTGGAGCCGGAACAGCCCGGCATCCACCGGATGGATCTCCACGAACGGTTCCGGCTGATGCGCACTCAGGCGCGGGGTGCGGGCGGTGCGGGTCATGCTGTGCCACTGGTCGCGGATGCGGCCGGTGTTCAGGCGCAGCGGATAGTCGGCATCGACCGGGTCGGTCGGGGCCTGCGGGCTCACGGCCGCGAGCCGCGCCCGGCCATTGGCGGTAAAGAAACGGCCATCGGCATAGAGGTGTTCGGCACCGGTCCGGCTCCCCGCCGGCAGCGGCCACTGCACCGGCTCCAGGGCCTCGTACTCGGCGTCGGACAGCCCGGCCAGGGCGCCGATATCGAAGTCGCGCGTGCCGTGGTTCTCGAAGGCGGACAGCGCCGCATGCTCGCGGAATATTTCGCCCGGGCGGGTGTAGGGAAAGGCGTCGGCGAAACCCAGCCGCTGCGCGACCCGGGCCAGCGCCCACCAGTCGTGGCGGGCCTCGCCCGGGGGCGCCCGGAACGGGCGCTGGCGCGAGATGCGGCGCTCGGAGTTGGTTACCGTGCCGTCCTTCTCGCCCCAGGTGGTCGCCGGCAGCAGGACGTCGGCCACCCGCGTGGTCTCGGTCTCGCGCACGCAGTCGGAGACCACGACCAGCGGGCATTCGGCCAGGGCCTGCTCGAAACGCGCGGCCTCGGGCAGGCTGAACAGCGGATTGGTGCCGATGATCCAGACCGCCTTCACCTGCCCCGACTCGACCGCGCGGAACAGGTCCAGCGCCTTAAGCCCCGGCTGGCGCGCGAGGTTCGGTGCGCCCCAGAAACGTCCGACCCGGTCCAGGGCCGCGTCGTCGAAGCCCATGTGTGCGGCCAGCTGGCTGGCCAGTCCGCCGACCTCGCGCCCGCCCATTGCGTTCGGCTGGCCGGTCAGCGAGAACGGGCCCATGCCCGGGCGCCCGATGCGGCCGGTGGCCAGGTGGACGTTGAGAATCGTCCCGGCCTTGTCCACGCCGCTGTCGGACTGGTTGATGCCCTGGCAGAAGGCGGTCACGGTGCGTTCGGTACGGGCAAACCACTGGAAGAACGTTGCCACGGCCTCCGGCTCCAGTTCGCAGGCCTCGGCGGTCGCGGCGATCGACGGGCTGGAGGCCCGCGCGGCCGCCAGGGCGTCGGCAAAGCCGTCGACATGCCGCTCCAGAAAGCCGGGGTCCAGCGCATCCTCCCGGCGCAGATGGTCCAGCAGGCCATTGAACAGCCAGGCATCCGTGCCCGGCGCCAGCGGCAGGTGCAGGTCGGCCGCCTGGGCGGTGGCCGTGCGCCGCGGGTCGATCACCACCAGTTTCATCTCCGGGCGCGCCGCGCGGGCGGCCTGCAGGCGCTGGAACAGGACCGGGTGGGCCCAGGCCATGTTGGAGCCCGTCACCACGACCAGATCGGCCTGCTCGAGGTCGGTATAGCTCCCCGGCACGCCATCCACCCCGAAGGCGCGGGTATGGGCGGCCACGGCCGTGGACATGCAGAGCCGGGAGTTGGTGTCGATATTGGCCGAGCCGACGAAGCCCTTCATCAGCTTGTTGGCGACGTAGTAGTCCTCGGTCAGGATCTGCCCGGAGACGTACAGGGCGACCGCATCCGGCCCGTATGCCGCGATGGTCTCGCGAAAGCCGTCCGCCACATGATCCAGCGCGGTCTCCCAGTCGACGCGCCGCCCGCCGATCTCCGGGTGCAGCAGCCGGCCCTCGTCATCGAGGGTCTCCGCCAGTGCCGCGCCCTTGGAGCACAGGCGACCGGCATTCGCCGGATGGGCGAGGTCGCCGCGCACCGCGACCGGAAACTCGCCTTCCGGCGTCGCGGTCACCTCCACGCCGCAGCCCACCCCGCAATAGGGGCAGGTCGTGCGGGTCACCGACTCAGCCGTGGCCATCTCAGCCCGCCTCGCGGCAGGCGACCGGTGCCGCCCCAGAATCGTCCGCGGAGTTGGCCGTGGCGCCGGAGAGATCCAGCCATACCTGACCGTCGGTTACGCGGGACGGGAAGGCATGGGTGCAGCCACGGTCGGCCCCGGTGGCCGCGCCGGAGGGCAGGTCGATCACCCAGTTGTGCAGCGGGCAGGTCACGCGCTCGCCATGGACGATGCCCTGTGACAGCGGCCCGCCCTTGTGCGGACACTGGTCGCGCAGGGCAAACACGCGGTCATCCGCGGTGCGGAACACGGCGATGTCGCCGTTCGGACCCGCCACCACGCGCGCACCCAGCGACGGGATGTCCGCGAGCGGACAGATCGCGAGCCAGCTCATGCCGACACCCCCTGGCGCGGGGCCGCGTCCACCGGCGTGATCGGGATGAACTCGTGCGCCGCATGCCCGGCGGCGCGCTCGGCCCAGGGGTCCACCTGCGCCACCTCCTGCGACTCCAGGAAGCGGGCGTACAGCGCGGCGCGGTTCTCGGCGTCGTCCACCAGGCGTTCCTTCACCCGGGTCAGCCCGACGCGCTCGATCCACGGGGCGGTGCGTTCCAGGTAGCGCGCGTCTTCGCGATAGAACTGCATGAAGGCCCCGGCGTATTCGAGCACCTCGGCCTCGGTCTGCACCTTGCAGAGGAAGTCGGTGGCGCGGACCTTCACCCCGCCGTTGCCGCCCACATGCAGTTCGTAGCCCGAGTCCACGCAGACCACGCCCAGGTCCTTGATCGTGGCCTCGGCGCAGTTACGCGGACAGCCGGAGACCGCCATCTTGAACTTGTGCGGGGTCCAGGAGCCCCAGGTCATCCGCTCCAGCTGGATGCCGAGCCCGGTCGAGTCCTGGGTGCCGAAGCGGCACCACTCGGAGCCGACACAGGTCTTCACCGTGCGCAGGGCCTTGCCATAGGCATGGCCGGAGACGAACCCGGCCGCGCCAAGATCGCGCCACATCGCCGGCAGATCGGGCTTCTTCACCCCGAGAAGATCGATGCGCTGGCCGCCGGTAAACTTGACCGTAGGCACCTGGTAGCGCTCGGCCACCTCGGCGATCGCGCGCAGTTCGGCCGGGGTGGTTACCCCGCCCCAGATGCGCGGTACCACCGAATAGGTCCCGTCCTTCTGGATGTTGCCGTGGGCGCGCTCGTTGATGAAGCGTGACTGGGCATCGTCCTGGTAGTCCTTCGGCCAGGCCGCCAGCAGGTAGTAGTTGAGCGCCGGGCGGCAGACATGGCAGCCGTTCGGGGTCTTCCAGTCGAGGGCCTGGAATACCGCCGCCATCGACTTCAGGCCGTCGCGGGCAATGGCCGCGCGCACCTCGTCGTGGCTGTGGTCGGTGCAGGCACAGACCGGCTTTTTCGCCGGGGCGTCGGAGTAGTCGCCGCCCAGCGTGGTGGCGAGCACGGACTCCACCAGCCCGGTGCAGGAACCACAGGAGTTCGACGCCTTGGTGTGGGCGCGCACGTCGTCCAGTGTGAACAGCTTGTGCTCGCTGATCGCCTGGACGATCTCGCCCTTGCACACGCCGTTGCAGCCGCAGATCTCGGCGGAATCCGGCATCGCCGCCACGCGCGAGGCCTCGTCGCCGTGGCCGGAGTCGCCGATATGCGCCTGGCCGAACAGCAGGTTCTCGCGGATATCCGCCACCGGCGTGGCGTCCCGCATCAGCTGGAAGTACCAGGAGCCGTCCAGGGTATCGCCGTACAGCACCGCCCCCTGGATGCGGTTGTCCTTCAGCACCAGGCGCTTGTAGACGCCGCGCGCCGCATCCTTGAACACCAGCTCCTCGGTGGTCTCGCCGCCGGTGAAGTCGCCGGCGGAGAACAGGTCGATCCCGGTCACCTTCAGCTTGGTGGAGGTCATCGAGCCCTCGTAGCGCCCGATGCCGTACTCGGCCAGGTGGTTGGCGCAGACCTTCGCCTGCTCCCACAGCGGCGCGACCAGGCCGTAGGTGGCGCCACGGTGCTGCACGCACTCGCCGACCGCGTAGATCGACGGGTCATAGGTCTGCAGGGTGTCGTTTACCACCACGCCGCGCTCGCAGTGCAGCCCGGCGGACTCGGCCAGCGCGGTGTTCGGGCGGATGCCCACCGCCATCACCACCAGATCCGCTTCGATCTCGCTGCCGTCGGTGAAGCGCACGCCGGTGACGCGGTCCTCGCCCAGGATCGCCTCGGTCTGGTGCGCCATGCGAAAACGCATGCCGCGTTCCTCCAGCGAGCTGCGCAGCATCCCGGCAGCCTCGGCATCCAGCTGGCGCTCCATCAGGTGGTCCATCAGGTGCACCACGGTGACCTCCATGCCCTGGCGCATCAGGCCGTTGGCGGCCTCCAGGCCCAGCAGGCCGCCGCCGATCACCACCGCATGCTGGTGTGCGCGGCTGGCCGCGAGCATCGCGTCCACGTCGTGGATGTCGCGGAAGGCGACCACGCCCTCCAGCTCGTGCCCCGGCACCGGGATCATCACCGGATCGGATCCGGTCGCCAGCAGCAGGCGGTCATAGGGCGCCTCGGTGCCGTCCTCGGTGATCACCCGCCGGTTCACGCGGTCGATCCCCTCGATGCGCCTCCCCTTGTGCAGGGTGATGCCGTGCTCGGCATACCAGGCATCGTCGTTCAGCATGATCTCGTCGACGGTCTTCTCCGACGCCAGCACCGGCGAGAGCATGATGCGGTTGTAGTTGCCCCAGGGCTCGGCACCGAACACGGTGATGTCGTACATGTCCGGCTTGAGCTTCAGCAACTCCTCGACCGTGCGCATTCCGGCCATGCCGTTGCCGATCAGGACCAGCCGCGGCCTGTTGTTCGCGGTATCCATCACGCGGCCTCCGACTCGGGGTTCTTGTGGCGCTCGTGGAGAAAGCGCAACACCTCGGCCCGGTAGTGGTTGTACTGCGCGTTGTCGGCCATCGCCAGGCGCTCGCGCGGCTTCGGCAGGTCGATCTCCAGGATCTCGCCGATGGTCGCGGCCGGGCCGTTGGTCATCATCACGATGCGGTCGGACAGCAGCACCGCCTCGTCCACGTCGTGAGTGACCATCAGCACGGTGTTGCCCAGCTCCGACTGGATGCGCATCACCTCGTCCTGCAGGTGCGCCCGGGTCAGCGCATCCAGCGCGCCGAAGGGTTCATCCATCAGCAGGACCTTGGGCTCCATCGCCAGCGCCCGGGCGATGCCCACGCGCTGCTTCATGCCGCCGGAGATCTCGTCCGGGCGCTTGTCCAGCGCGTGGCTCATGCCGACCATATCCAGCGTCTGCAGGATCCACTCGCGGCGTTCGGCGGCGGACTTGGTGCCCTTGAAGGTCTTGTCCACCGCCAGCGCCACGTTGTCGCGCACGGTCAGCCAGGGCAGCAGGGAGTGGTTCTGGAACACGACACTGCGATCCGGACCCGGCTTGCTGACCTCCTTGCCATCCAGGATCACCGCGCCGGTGCTGGTCTCCAGCAGCCCGGCGACGATGTTGAGCACCGTCGACTTGCCGCAGCCGGAGTGGCCGATGATGGAGATGAACTCGCCGCGGTCCACGTGCAGGTCGACGTCGCGCAGCACCTCGCTGGCCGTCGGGCCTTCGCCAAAGGTCTTGTGGACGTGTTCGATGGAGAGATAGCTGGTCATGATGATTCTCCTTTGAGGGGGCCGGCTCAGCCGGCCTGCGTGCCGCGGGTGACCCAGTTGCCGACGATCGCGACCAGACGGTCGAGGAAGAACCCGACCAGGCCGACGTAGACCAGGGCCAGCACGATGTCGCTGAGCATGGAGGCGTTCCAGGCATCCCAGATGAAGAAGCCGATGCCGACCCCGCCGATCAACATCTCGGCGGCAACGATCGCCAGCCAGGCGAGGCCGATGCCGATGCGCAGACCGGAGAAGACATACGGCGCGGCGGCCGGGAGCATGATCTTGGTGAAGTACTCGAAGCCGTTCAGACGCAGCACGCGGGCCACGTTCACGTAGTCCTGCGAGATGTTCCGGATGCCGACCGAGGTGTTGATGATGATCGGCCAGATCGCGGTGATGAAGATCACGAAGATGGCCGACGGGTTGCTGGCCTGGAAGGCAGCCAGGGAGATCGGCAGCCAGGCCAACGGCGGTACAGTGCGCAGCACCTGGAACAGCGGGTCCAGCCCGCGCATCGCCCAGGTGGACTGGCCGACCAGCACGCCGAGACCGATCCCGGCGACCACCGCCAGGGCGTAGCCGTAGGCCACACGTTCCAGGCTGGCGAGCAGCTGCCAGGCCATACCCACGTCGTTGCCGCCGTAGTCATAGAACGGATTGACGATCAGTTCCCAGGTGTCGGAGATCACCTGACTCGGGCCGGGCAGTACGGCTCCCTGGGAGGACGTCATCATTTCCCACAGAAACAAAAAAATCGCGGTCACGATCACCGGGGGCAGCACCACGGTGGCCGCGTGACGCATACGCCGGCCCCAGAGCCCGGGGTCGGGCGGCGGGGCACCGCCGGAACGGGCCGACGGCGGGGTCGAGCGGGCCACCGGGGCCGTGGAGGTCTCCGCGGCCGCCGGGCGTTCGCGCCCGGCGCCGAAGGTCATGTTGCGATCGAGAATGGCACTCATCATCGAATCCTCTTGAATCGTCTGTGCAGGTGTCGGCGGGCCACCGCGTCAGGACGCGATCGCCTTGATCTCCAGGCTGTCGAGGTAGGCCTGCGGGTCTTCCGGGTCGAAGACCTTGCCGTCGAAGAACGTTTCCTGGCCGCGCGAGGTGGATTCGGGGATGTCGGCCGAATCGATGCCGAGCGAGGCGGCCGCCTCGCGCCAGATGTCCTCGCGGTTGACCTCGTCTACCAGGGCCTGCATGTCGATATCCGGCGGCAGGTAACCCCAGCGGATGTCCTCGGTGAGGAACCACAGGTCGTGGCTTTTGAAGGGATAGGAGGCCTGGTCCTTCCAGTAGCGCATCTGGTCGGGGTGGTCCTCGACCACGCGGCCGGTGCCGTAGTCGAAGTTCCCCTGCATGCGATCGATGATGTCGGCGTACGGGGCGTGGATGTAGCGCCGGCGCGAACAGATCTCGGCGACCTCTTCCTTGTTCGCCGGATCCTCGCAGTACATCTGCGCCTCCATCACCGCCATGGTCAGGGCGCGGGCCGCATTCGGATTGGCTTCCACCCAGTCCGCGCGCATCCCCAGCGCCTTTTCCGGGTGGTTGTGCCAGAGCTCGCCGGTGGTGTTCGCGGTGTAGCCGATGCCCTGGTTGATCAGCTGCATGTTCCAGGGCTCGCAGACACAGAAGGTGTCCATGGAGCCGACGCGCATGTTGGCGACCATCTGCGCCGGCGGGACGACGATGGTGGCGATGTCGCGATCCGGGTCGATCCCGCCGGCGGCCATCCAGTAACGGATCCACAGGTCATGGGTCCCGCCCGGGAAGGTCATCGCCGCGCGGATGTCATCCCCGCCGGCGTCCTTCTCCGCCAGCGCGCCCCTGAACTCGGTGGTGTCGGTGCCGACCTTCAGGTCCGCGTACTCGTCACCCACCGAGATGCACTGCCCGGCCAGGTTCAGCCGCGCGAGGATCGTCATCGGCGTGCCGCGGCGGTGGATCAGGTAGGGCATCGGCGTCAGGATGTGCGAGCCGTCGATACCGCCGCGGCGCGAGCCCAGTTCCAGGTTGTCGCGCACCGTGCCCCAGGAGGACTGCTTCAGCACCTGCACGTCGGGCATGCCGTGAGCGGCAAAGAAGCCTTTCTCCAACGCGATGAACAGCGGCGCGGCATCGGTCAGCGCGATGAAGCCCAGCTTCGCCTCGGTGGTCTCCGGCTTGCCGTTGCCGGCCTTCGCATAGCCCCACGGCGCGGCCCCGGAAACGCCCAGCGCGGTCGCCCCGATCCCGGCGGCCATACCGCCCAGGAAACGCCGGCGCGACAGGCCGGAGGTCTTTTTCGTGTCATTCGTATGATCGGTCATTGCGGATTCACTCCCCTTGTCAGCAAACACATCCCAAAAACGAAAAAAGGCGTCGCATCAGCCCGGCCGCTTGTGCAGCCGGGTGATGGACGCCTTTGTCCAGTCCCGTGGGAGGACCCGGTCACCGGGTCTCCCTGTTGTCAGGCGACGAACCGCCATTGGCTCGTCTTGCCCATACTCCTGCAGGAGGTATGCCAATTAGCCGTTGCTAATCGACCCCGCCAGAAACAATCGCGCCATGGCGCGGGAAAATCGGATGGTTCGCCGTATGGAGTCGAACGCTTTCGGAAAACCCG
Source organism: Thioalkalivibrio sp. ALE28 (assembly GCF_000377425.1). Taxonomy (NCBI): domain Bacteria; kingdom Pseudomonadati; phylum Pseudomonadota; class Gammaproteobacteria; order Chromatiales; family Ectothiorhodospiraceae; genus Thioalkalivibrio; species Thioalkalivibrio sp. ALE28. Next base: position 21,486 of record NZ_KB898098.1, read on the forward strand.
GCGTCCGGGAGACGATCCGCAAGGCACCATACTGGGGCGCGCTTGCGGTGCAGATGAACCGCGCTGGTGCACAACCTGTAGGAGCCGCCCTGGCGGCGAAGCCCCTGCCAGTCGCGGACACTGGCAGGGGCTTCGCGGGCAAGCCCGCTCCCACAGGGGCGGAATCCCTTTCCCCGCGTATTAGCTACAGGCCGCCCTTGCCCAGCAGGTCGGACATCGCGACGGTCGCCTCGGCGACCTCGGCCAGGCGCCGGTTCTGGTTCATCGCCGTCTGGCGCAGGAGCTTGTAGGCCTGGTCCTCGCTGAGGCCGCGGTGCTGGATCAGCAGCGCCTTGGCACGCTCGATGGTCTTGCGCTCGGCCAGGGCCTGGCGTGCCGCATGCAGTTCATCCTCCACCGACTGCAGCCGGGCCGCCTGGCGCTGCACCAAGTCCATCACCGAGTGTCCGACGATCGGTACGTTGAGTGCGGCATCGCCCTCCTCCTGCGCGGGCTCCAGGCCCTCCGGCGCGCCGAAGAACACCGCATACGGGACGCTGTCGCGCAGTTCCGACTCGGCGAGTTGCGCGACCCGGTCACGCACCGCGCCGAGGTCCGCGCGATCCGCCGTGATGCGTGCCGAGCAGCACTCGTTCAGGTGCATCTCCAGCAGATCCTCGATCTCCTTCATCGCGTCGATGCGCGCGGTGGTACAGGCAAACCATTCCTCGGCCCGGGCGGGGTCGTGGTGCCCGGAGGCCTCGGTACAGGCCCGGCGGCGCAGACGCTCGATGTCGGCGGCGAAGGCCGCCGTCTGCAGCTCGCGCCAGGCGGCACAGGCCGCCGGTGCCGCGAACTCGGAGAAGATGCGGAACGCCCGTTCCTGGGCATCGATCCGATGGACCAGCGCCTGGCGCAGTTCGGGCTCGAAGTTCGCGGCGCCAAACCCGGCGGCCCCGATCGCGCGCTCCTGCCCTGCCAGTTCCTTGCCCTGCATGAAGTTCAGCAGGGCCACCAGGGCCCGCGAGACCTCGGGATCGGTCGCCGAATCCGCAGCCTCGAACACCAGGGCCATCAGGGCGCGAATCAGCTCGCTGAAGCCGCGGGTCGAGTCCATCGGGCTCAGGGTCAGCTCCAGGACCTCCTCGCGCAGGCTGCCCAGGCCGGACAGGCCATGCAGCGCCAGCGCCATGCGCCCCAGCAGCCGACTGCGGCCATGGGCGCAGGCGTCCGGGGCCAGCCAGCCATCCAGGTGCTCGCGGAACGCGGCCGCGGCGGCGTCCGATTCGGCCCGGTACTGCTCCAGTTCGCGGGTATAGCGCTGGCCGCCGGACCCGATCCAGAGGCTGGAGGCCCCGCGCTCGCGCTGCAGGGCATGCACCAGCGCGCGGATGCGCCCGACCAGCTGCACCGCCTCCAGCAGGCGCTCCAGGCTCACCACCTCGCACTTGCGCGAGGCGACCAGGAAATCGCCAATGGACTCTTCGAGGGAAGAATTCGGGGATGTGTTCTGGGTCATGCTCGTCGTCCGTGAATCACTCCCGGAACAAACAAGCATGCGATGTGCCAGTTCGACCGACTGACAGCGGGGGTACAAACAAAAACGGGCGGGGCATCACGCCCCGCCCGCGGAACGGCACGGCCGATCAGAAGCTCATGGAGCGGTCGAACTCGGCGACGGCCTGGACGTAGTGGCCCATGCCGGCCATCTCGGCGTTCGGCAGGAAGTTGTGCTCGCCGACGTCGCGACCCTTGGCGCAGGCCTCGCAGGCCCAGAACGGGACGCCTTCACTCACCAGCGAATCCACGATGTCCTTCATTGCCGGCATGTTGTGGCCAACGATCTTGTCGTACACGTTGCGGTTGGCGATGTTCACGGCCTCGCCCTGCAGCCAGACGGTCACATCGTGGCCCTGCTGCTTGGCCACATTGGCGGCGATCATGCCAAGCGTGGCGCGGGTCGGGTCGTCGGTACCGGCGGTGACGGCAACAATAAAGCGCATGGGAGTCTCCCGGGGTTGAAAAGGTGCGAAAACGGTAGCGGCCGGTGATCGCGGCGTCGATTTCCCACAAGCGGCGGGGAAACACTCGGGTCAGGGGGTGCCGCGGGCCGTGACGCTGTTGCGGTAGAGCTTGAAGGCCATCAACAGCCACGGTGTGGCGTGGAGGACCAGGTCAAGAATGTCCGGTAGCCGCGTCAGCTCACCGGCGAACAGCCAGCGCAGTTTCTCCGCAACATGCGGCTCGGGGGTCCAGGGGGCCAGGCCGACGGTCGCAACCAGCAGTGCGAACAGCCAAAGGGGGGCCCGATCGACCCAGTAAAGGAAGCGTTTCATCGCGCGCATGCTACCCAAGCCTCGTCAGCGGCGCAGCCCGGAGCCGCGATCGTCCTTGCCCGCGCGGACCGGGATGACTAGAATCCGGTCAGCTTCAGGGGAGTAGCGACCCGGGTGGCCTGGCCTCACCGGGGTCTGCATCAACAGATTCGATCCTCCGCCCGGAGGACCGTGGTGCAGACAGCCCCGCCGCCGATGCGGCACCGGGCCCCGCGAGACCTGTGGCATGGCGCCCCGATCCGTGGCCGGGTGGGTGGTGCGATGTCACGTGTCTTGCCCACCCACCCGGCCCGGAAGACCGTCATGGAAGCCCTGCTCGTCTCTACCGTCATCGTCGCCATCGCCGAGATGGGCGACAAGACCCAGCTCCTCGCCCTGCTCCTGTTCTGCCGCTACCAGCAGACCTGGCCCATCATCTGGGGCATCGTGGTGGCCACGCTGGCCAACCACTTCCTGGCCGCGCTGGCGGGCGTGTGGATCGGCGCCAGCATCCCGGAGGACTGGCTGCGCTGGGGTCTGGGGATCGGGTTCATCGTGATGGCCGCCTGGGTACTGGTCCCGGATGGCGAGGACGAGCTGCCGGCCGCGTCGAAACACGGCGTGTTCTGGACCACCACGGTGCTGTTCTTCCTGGTCGAGATGGGCGACAAGACCCAGGTCGCCACCGGCGCGCTGGCCGCGACCTTCGACAGCCTGATCCTGGTCGTGATCGGCTCGACCATCGGCATGGTGCTCGCGAATGCCCCGGTAGTGTGGCTGGGCCAGCGCTTCGCCTGCCACCTGCCCCTGCGGCTGTTACGCGCGCTCGCCGCCCTGCTGTTCCTCGCCCTGGGCATCGGGGTCCTGCTCGCCTGGGTCTGAGGAAGATACTGAGGTCAGCGGCGCCTCGGTGTGCAGTGTCTTCTGGCCCAGCCAGATGCGGCGCACCAGGCGCGGCAGCAACAGCAACAGCGCCAGCACCGCGAGCAGGGCCAGACCCAGCTGTACCCCGCTGTCGGCGCCACTGGCCATCTGCCGGGTGGCGTGCCCCAGCCAGGCATAGGCGAACAGGCTGGGGATCAGGGCGACCATGGTCGTCAGCGCGAAGACCGGCAGCGGCAGCCGAACCAGTCCCAAGGCGTAGTTCGTCGGCGCGAACGGAAACACCGGCACCAGACGGGTCAGGGCCACAACCCGCCAGCCCTCGGCCTCTACATCCGCCCGCAGCCGCGTGCTGCGCGGCCCCATGCGCGGGGCCAGCCAGGGCTGCAGCCAGGTACGCGCCAGCAGGAAGGCAATGACCGCCGCCAGGGTCGCTGCCAGCAGGCTGAGGGCGGCGCCGGTGAAGGGGCCGAACAGGGCCCCGCCCAGCAGGATCCAGAAGGTACTGGGCAGCGGGAACAGGGCCAGCAGCATGAAGGCGAGCACGAACACCAGATAGGCACCCGCACCCCAGCCCCGCAGCCAGGCCTCCACCTCGCCCAGCGGGAAGCCAAGGCTCGGCCACTCGGTGGTCAGCAGGATCCACGCCAGCGACACGCCGAACAGGATCGCCGCCACCGTCAGCCACCGCTTGTGATGCCGGATGCGCAACCCGGTCAGCCCTCCCCGCCGGGGTTTCCACCCGCGTCGCGCAGACGGTCCAGGCGCTCCGCCAGCGCGCGCTCGGTGCCGTCCCGGCGCGGGCTGTAGAAGCGCGCGTCTTCCAGACCCTCCGGCAGGTAGACCTGCCCACGGGCGAAGCCATCGGGCTCGTCGTGATCGTAGCGGTACCCGGCCCCGAAACCTTCCGCGCGCATCAGCTCGGTCGGCGCGTTGCGCAGATGCAGCGGCACGCCCGGGCTCCCGGTCTCGCGGATCGCCGCGCGCGCCTGGTTCAGCGCAACGTAGGCACTGTTGCTCTTGGGTGCGGCGGCCAGTTCGATCACCGCCTGCACCAGCGCCAAGTCACCTTCCGGCCGGCCCAGGCGTTCCAGGGTCTGCCAGGCCGCGAGCACCCGCGCGCCCAGCCCGACTGCGGCCAGGCCGATGTCCTCGTAGGCCATGCGCAGCAGCCGCCGGCCCAGGTAGTCCGGATCGCAGCCGGCATCCAGCATGCGGGTCAGCCAGTACACCGCCGCGTTGGGGTCGGAACCGCGCACCGACTTGTGCAGGGCAGAGATCTGGTCGTAGAAGGCATCGCCCTGGCGGTCGAAGGCCAGGGACTGCGCGCCCATGACCGCGCGCAGGGCGTCTCCGGTAATCGCCCCGTCGCGGGCCAGGTCGGAGGCGGTCTCCAGCCAGTTCAGGGCACGCCGGGCATCCCCGTCCGCGGCCCGCGCCAGGCGCTGGCGTTCCTCCGCATCCAGTGTCAGGCCGCGGCCGCCCAGGCCCCGCTCCGGATCCTCCAGGGCGCGCTCGATCAGGGACTCGACCGCTTCCGCCCCCACCGCCTCCATGCGGTAAACCCGCGCCCGCGACAGCAACGCGCTGTTCAGGGCGAACGACGGATTCTCCGTGGTCGCGCCCACGAAGGTCAGCGTGCCGTCCTCGATATGCGGCAGCAGCGCATCCTGCTGGCCCTTGTTGAAGCGATGGATCTCGTCGATGAACAACAGCGTGCCGACCCCATTGCGCCGGCGCGCCTTCGCGGACTCCACAACCGCACGAACGTCCTTCACCCCGGCCAGTACGGCGGACAGCGTCACCAGTCGCTGGGCGCCGGCCGCCGCCACCAGCCGCGCCAGCGTGGTCTTGCCGCAGCCGGGCGGGCCCCACAGGATCATGGAGGGGGTCTGGCCCTGCTCGATCGCCTGGCGCAGGGCGGCATCCGGACCGACCAGGTGATCCTGGCCGACCATCTCGTCCAGCCGCGCCGGACGCATGCGTTCGGCCAGCGGCGCGGTCGGGTCGGGGCCAGCCGGGGGCGGCTCCGGTTCGGGTTCGGGCGAAGCCATGTCCGGATCCGGACCGAACAGATCGCCTTCGGGGGAATCGCTCATAACGGAGATTGTAACCCTTCGGGCGAAAACCCTTTTTTCACCACGAAGCGCACGAAGGCACGAAGAAGGTCAAGGCCGGATTGCACCACGGAGGGCACAGAGAACACGGAGAAGAGCTGTTGTTGGCGTTGCAAACTCCACAGCAAAGAGGATGTACGAACGCTCCGGCCGGAATGACAGCGCGCAGGGCGTCCGTCCAGACACACCATGACGGATGGTTCGGCGTTGCGGGGTGGTCGGGATTACACCAACGTCGTCACGTAGCCCGGGCCGTCGGCATTCAGGCCAAAGCGCCACAGTTCCTGCGCCCTCCTTGCAGTCTACCCACCCTCCTGCAAAAGCCCTTGACCTTCTTCGTGCCTTCGTGCGCTTCGTGGTGAATAACAGGGCGCGGGCTTGGTTACGGGCGGTAGATGTCGGTGCCGGAGGGTGGGTCGAAGGTGAAGATGGCCGGGTCGAGGTCGGCGTTGCGCTCGGTCTCGTGGAAGCGGATAACGGTCTCCTGGCCGAAGATGTCGCGGAAGGCCATGCGGGTGAGATCCCCCTCCGCGGTCAAGTCCAGGTCCAGGCTGGTGAAGTCGGCCTGCTCGTTGCGCGGCACCAGCACCAGGCGCAGGGCGTCACCATCCGGCACCGGCTGCAATGACATGCGGAAGTGTTCGTCGAGGCGCTCCGGCTGAGTGATCGCGGCGATCGGGGTCGCATCGAAGGCATCGCCCAGCGGGCGCACCGTGGCCTGCGACAGGTCCGGGTCGTACATCCACAGGTCCTGGCCGTCGGAGACGATGGTCTGCGGGAACGGCTCGGTCACCTCCCAGTGCAGGCGGTTGGGCATGCCCAGCTGCATGCGCCCGTCGGACTCCTGCAGCACGTACCCCGTGTCGTCGCGCACCGTCTGGGTGAACACGGCGGAGAAGCTCTCCAGCCCGTCGACAAAGCGATCCAGCGCGGCGCGGGCATCCGCGGCGGGCGTGCGGTCAGCCGCCTGCACGGCGCCGGCGAACAGCACGGTCGAGACGACCACGGCCACCAGCAAGCGGGGAAGAAGACGAACGTTCATGCAAGCTCCGGAAGGATGGTTGACCTCATCCTGCGCCCGGTCGCTTAACCGGGCGTGAATGTATCGTTCGGGGATGGCGCACCACGTCACCGATCGGGAACATGGACCCTGTCGCTGCGCCGGGGTTCAAGGTGCTCAGTCGTTCGGCCCGGGCACCAGGACCTCACGGTTACCATTCGACTGGACGGGGCTGACCAGGCCGGCGGCCTCCATGTCCTCGACCATGCGCGCAGCGCGGTTGTAGCCGATCTTGAGGCGCCGCTGGACGAACGAGATCGAGGCCTTGCGTGACTCGATCACTACCTGAACCGCCTGATCATACAGCGGATCCGACTCGCTCTCGCCCCCCTCGGGCGACTCCAGCCCAGGGATGCTGGCCGCCCCCGCCTCGGGCTCCTCGAGGATCGACTCGTTGTAGTCCGGCTCGCCGGTGGACTTCAGGTACTCGACCACCTGATGTACCTCGTTATCCCCGACGAAGGCACCATGCACGCGCTCCGGCATCGCCTTGCCCGGCGGCAGGTAGAGCATGTCGCCGTGGCCCAGCAGGTGCTCGGCCCCCATCTGGTCGAGGATGGTGCGCGAATCCACCCGCGAGGACACCTGGAAGGCGATGCGGGTCGGGATATTCGCCTTGATCAAGCCGGTGATGACGTCCACCGACGGACGCTGGGTCGCCAGGATCAGGTGGATACCGGCGGCGCGGGCCTTCTGCGCCAGGCGCGCGATCAACTCCTCGACCTTCTTGCCGACCACCATGATCATATCGGCAAACTCGTCGACCACGATGACGATAAACGGCAGCGGCTCCAGTTCCGGCGCCTCGGTCTCGGTAATCGCTTCCTCGGGCTTGAACAGCGGATCCTTCAGGGGCTCGCCGGCGGCCTGGGCATCACGCACCTTCTTGTTGTAGCCGCCGATGTTGCGCACGCCCATTGCCGACATCAGCTTGTAGCGCCGCTCCATCTCCGCCACCGCCCAACGCAGGGCGTTGGAGGCGTCCTTCATGTCGGTCACGACCTCGCACAGCAGATGCGGGATGCCCTCGTACACGGACAGCTCCAGCATCTTCGGGTCGATCAGGATCAGCCGGACCTCGTCCGGAGTCGCCTTGTACAGCAGCGACAGCAGCATGGCGTTCACGCCCACCGATTTGCCGGAACCAGTCGTCCCGGCCACCAGCAGGTGCGGCATCTTCGCCAGATCCGCCATCACCGGGGCACCGCCGATATCCTTGCCCAGCGCCATGGTCAGCGGCGACTTGTTCGAGTCGAACAGGTCGGAGCGCAGGATCTCGGAGAGCGCCACGATCTCGCGATTCTCGTTCGGGATCTCCAGGCCCACCGTGGACTTGCCCGGGATCACCTCGACGATGCGCACCGCCATCACCGACAGCGAACGCGCCAGGTCGGTGGACAGCCCGGAGATACGCGAGGCCTTGACCCCGGCGGCCGGTTGCAGTTCGAAGCGCGTAATCACGGGGCCCGGCTGCACCGCGACCACCTCGACCTCCACGCCGAAATCCTTCAGCTTCAGCTCGACCAGCCGCGACAGCGCCTGCAGCGACTCCTCCGAAAAACCTTCGGGCGGCGGTGGCGGCTCGTCCAGCAGCGACAGCGGCGGGTTCGGATCGGCCCCGCTGCCCTCGGTGAACAGCGGAACCTGCTTCTCCTTCTGCACGCGCGGGCTGGGCGGCGGCGTCTCGATGCGCGGCTCTACCCGCGAGGGCGGCCGCTTCTCGGTGCGCTTGCGTTCCTTTTCCACGCGGGTCTCGCGCTCGGCGCGTTCGCGGGCGCCAATGCGCCGGTCACGGGCGGAGTCGATCGCCGCGCGGGTCCGCTCCCAACCGCGCACGGCCAGCTGGCCAAGACGGTCCATCAGCAGAAACCAGGACAACCCGGTGAACAAGGTCACCCCCGCGAGGAACAGCGCCAGCAGGACCAGCGTGCCACCCACCAGGCTCAACCCGGCGACCGCCCAGCCACCGAACAGATCGCCCAGGATGCCGCCGGCATGCACCGGCATGCCGCCCGGCATCAGGTGCAGCGCGGCCAGCGCCGACCCGGCGATCAGCGCCACGATCAGCGCCAGGCCCCGCACGGTCAGCTCCATCGGGCTGGCAATCTGCGCCTCGCGGCGATGCCGGAACAGCCACCAGCCAATACCGGCGACCGCCAGCGGGATCAGGTAGGCCAGATAGCCGAGCAGGTGGAAGGCGATATCCGCGAACCAGGCTCCTGTGGTACCGCCGAGATTGCGCAGGCCCTCGCCGTCGCCGGTGGTCGACCACGCCGCATCACCCGGGTGATAGCTGGCCAGCGCCACCAGCAGATAGAGCGCCAGCATGCCGAAGATCAGCAGCGCGCCCTCGCGCAGCCCGCGCAGCAGCTGCCCGCTCAGGCTCGGCGGGGCCGTCGGCTCCGCCGTCTTCTTGCCCTTGCCCCCGGTCTTGGCCTTGCTTGCGGCCATGCACTCCCCACTGGTCAGGCCCGCGCCGCGGGCAACTCGAATCATCGCGCAGTTTACCGGTTAAACCGGCGTTCGTGGGCGCGCCCGGCCCGGGCTGCGAACCGGTTCCGGGTCGGCGGACCAGATCCATCCCTCGCGCGCGGCGATCGCGGCCTCGTCTGCCGTCGGCGCCACCGCCTGCCCGTCCAGAAAATCGGCCCCGGCGAGCACGCACAGCACGGCATCCACCACATCGTCAGTGACATCGTCCAGGTCCGGCACGGGCACCTCGAAGGACCCCGGCAGCCGGGCTCGGACGTCGACCCGAGTCTCCCAGCCTCGGACCTTGCGCAAGGCGGCCGGATACACCTCGATCGCGGTCGAATCGGCAATCGGCCCGGCCACCCTGGGCAGCGGAAGCGACTGCCCGCTGTGGTCGCGCAGGGCCTGCAACAGGTTGACCGCCGCCAGCGCGGTACGCGCGATGAAGTTCGCTCCAACCTCCAGTGGTCGCTTGCCCAGGCGCTCCCGGATCACCCGGTCCGTATGACGGTGGAACATTGCATCGGCGTGCGCCGCGATGCCCGCCCCGGCCTGGTGCCCGGCCAGCTCGCTTGCCAGGCTCGATGGCCAGCCAAGCGGCGCATCCAGGCACAGCAGAACGGGTTCCGGCGTATCCATCCAGCCGCCCAGGATCGCGGCGGGCGGTTCAGTCGGGGATGCGCGCCGTGCCGCCTCCAGACGCAGAACCCCGCCGGACCAGCGGGCCAGAGCCAGGCCCGTCTTGCGTGGCTGGGTCGCACAATCGACCCCGATGATGCGGACGGTGCCGCTCACGGCCGCCGGCCCCAGACCGCGAACACCGGATCGGCATGCTCCAGTCGCCCGGCATACGGGTCGTCCGGGGGTCTCGGCAGCCCACGCAGGGAGAAGGTCGACAGATCCACGAAGCCGGCGCGCAGAAAGACGTCCAGGACCAGCCCCATGCGCTCGAAGTCGTACAGCGGCTCCCAGGCCGCGATCGCCTTGGTCGGAAAGCAGCGATCGGAGAACGTGACCATGAACACCCCGTCCGGGCGCAGCACCTCGCGTACCGCGCGGAACACCGCCTCGGGCTGCGTCAGATACTCGACCGACGCGGTACAGACCACGGCATCGAAGCTCGCCGCCGCATATGGCAGTTCCGGACGGAGGTTCAGGTCGTGCACGAGGGATGACGTCAGCCGGGGGTTGTCCGCCAGCTCCTCGGCGTTCATGCCCAGCCCGATCACGGCTTCCGGCGCCTCGACCCTGTCCAGGTGGGACTCCCAACTGCTCATCAGGTCAAGCACCCTCGCGCCTGGCGGGATGCAGGCGGCATACAGCGCGGCGATCTCGGCCCGCGCGGTCGCGTCCAGGTGGTGCACCCGGCGCGGCTCGGCATAGAACACCGCATCGGACTCCGGGTCCTCGCGCCCCAGCGCCCCGTCGGCCCAGAAGTCGGTCGGCCGTCCACGCCAGCGGCACTGCATGCCCGGCCCGCGGGCCGTCAGCAGCCGGGCGACATCTACCGTCCGCTCGTCGTCACGCCCAGACTCGTGGCGCGCCATGACCCGCGCCTGCAGCCGCAGCTCGTGCCCGGCCAGCGGATGATTCCGATCCGCCACCAGGTGATCACCCTCCAGCGCCCCGATCCGGAACAGCTCGCGATCCCCGGCCTCGATCCCCGCATGACCGGCAAGGAACGCACGCGGGTAGAAACGCCCCGCATGGGGCTCCACCCGGCGATGCCGGCGCAGGTCCCGGTTGAATGCCGACGCCGGGAGCTCCAGCACGCGGTCGGGCTCCTCTTGCGGAACCAGGGCCGCGGTGGCCTCGCGGGAGGCCTCGTGCGCCGCCCCCGCGCCCCACCCGCGCAGGGCGGCCCCGAGATCGCCCGGCCAGCGGTCTCGTTGCGGCTCCAGCCACGGCAGGAACAGACACTCCCGGTGACGGGCCTCGGCACTCACCCAGTCCAGCGTGAAGCCGACATCCACCGCCATTCCCTGCGTCGGTCGCGCTTCACTGTTGTTCGGATCGGCGAATGGATCCCGCATGAACACCCTCCCGGAGCAATTCCCAAGGGAAACACGGATCCATGTACACACTCGCGTTGGCACCCCAGGTTTTCCGAGACCAGGCGCGGTGCGCAGCCGGTAGTGGTTCTACCGGCAAGGGCCGCAACGCAGGATCGGGGAACCTGGGGCGCCAACCCCAAGGGGCTCGGCCGCTTTTGTGCGCGCACGGCGTTGCGGTTCCCTTGTGCAGAATGACTGCACGGCAGTCACCGCGCCTTGTTCGCACGCAAAAGCGACTCGAGCGCGAGTGTGTACATGGATCAGTGTTTCCCTAGACTGCCTCGTTGTCGATCTTCCGGTTATGGTACGGGCAAGCCCCCACCGGATGTCCGCATGCCCCGCACCCTCTGCTCGCCCTCGTTTGTGTCGCTGCTGGCCGGCGCAGTGTTCGTGTTCGCCACGTTGCTGACCCTGCCGTCCGCTCAGGCCGAGGGGGATGGGGCCCGCGGCATCGGCGCCGATTCGACCCTGCGCGTGGGGACGCGCTTCGTGCCACCGTTCGTGATTGCGCCGGAGGAGCCGGGCGCCGCTCCTTCCGGCATCGCCATCGAACTGTGGGAGCGGGTCGCCGAACGCATGGAACTGGACTCCGACTACCGGGCGACCAGCCTCGAGGGACTCATCGAGGGCCTGGGGGATGACCGTATCGATATCTCGGTCGCGGCCCTCACCGCGACCGCCGAACGCGCCGAACGGGTCGACTTCACCCATCCGTACTACAGCACCGGGCTGTCGATTGCCGTACCCCAGCAGGGCAACCCGGTCGCCGGGGCCCTGCGCGCGTTCATCTCCGTACCCTTCCTGATGGTCATCCTCGCGCTCTCCGGCCTGCTCCTGCTGGTGGGTGCGCTGCTGTGGCTGTTCGAACGCCGGCGCAACGCTGACGAGTTCGGCGGCAGTGCCGCACAAGGGCTCGGCTCCGCGTTCTGGTGGGCCGCCGTGACCATGACCACGGTGGGCTATGGCGACAAGGCCCCGCGCACGCTGCCCGGCCGCGCGATTGCGCTGGTCTGGATGTTCGCGGCGCTGATTCTGGTCTCCACCTTCACCGCCGCCATTGCGACCACGCTGACGGTCAGTTCGCTGGACACCGGCATCCAGAATGTCTCCGACCTGGAGGGCCAGCGCATCGCCACCATCGGCGGCTCCAGTGCCGCCGCCTGGCTGGACGACCAGGGCTTTGCCTACCGCGACCATGCGGACCTCGCCACCGCACTGGGCGCAGTCGCCGAGGGCCGCGCCGACGCCATGGTCTACGACGCTCCGCTGCTGCGCTATCAGGTCCGCGAGCACTTTGCGGGGCAACTGGAGGTCCTGCCGGTCGAGTTTCTGCGCCAGGACTATGCCCTGGCCCTGCCCCAGGGGTCGCCACTGCGCGCGCCGATGAACGTCGCTATCCTCGAGATTCTGGAATCCGACGAATGGCAGCGCGTGCTGCGGCGCTATCTCGGCAACTGACGGAACCCGTCACGGGGGGGGGCAGCATCATGGAGGAGACCTTTCTGATCGCGATCGTCGACCAGAACCGCGAGGAGCAGGCCCTGGCCATCGCCGCCGAGGAAGGCGGCGCGGACGGGGCGGTGATCCAGGGTTCGGGCCTCGGTTTCCCCGAGCACATGACCTTTCTCGGCGTGACCTACCAGGGCAACGAGTCGGTCTGCATCTGGCAGCTGGATACCGCGCGCGCCGAACGCATTGCGCAGCGCCTGAACCTGGAGCTCGACCTGTTCCAGCCCTACAACGGGCTTGCCTTCACCCTGGACGTGAACGCCCTTCAGGGCATGGAGTTCGTCGGCCACCTGACCACCACGCCCTGACGCCCCCGGATACGGAGACTCTGCCATGCAATTCGTTCTGCTCGCCGCCGTCATCCCGCGCAGCCTGGCCGACCGCGCGATCGAGATCGTTCAGCGCGACGGGGCCGCCGGCCTGACCCTACTGGATGCCCAGGGCATCGCCCAGCTACGGCGCAACCCGGTCATGGACCTGAAGGACACCTCCGGCCGCAAGGTGCTGCTGATGGTGCTGGAGTCCAGCCTTGCCCGGCGCATGCTGGACCACCTGGACGCGGAACTGGAACTGAGCCGACTGGGCAACGGGTTTGCCGTGACCCTGCCGATCAAGGACATCGCCGGCATCAAGCCGGAACAGATCGAGCACCTGCGCAAGACGCTCGGGAAACACTGAACGCGGCTCAACGCCAGGGCGGCTCCACGCCCTCGACCCGGTACTCGCGGCCCAGCGCGCGCAGCAGGCTGAAGCAGCAGAAGACCAGGATGATTGCCACTGGCAGCCCGGCGGTCAGGGAGCCGGTCTGCAGGCTGTCCAGCGCGCGCTCGCCGCCGACGATCAGCAGCGTCGCGGCCACCGCCCCCTCGGTAATCCCCCAGATCACCCGCTGGCGCTTCGGCGAGTGCTTCGAACCGCGCGAGATCAGTGCATCCACCACGTAGGTGCCGGAGGCCGACGAGGTGATGAAGTAGGTCGCGATCAGCAGGGTCGCCACGCCGGAGGCGATCGTGGTCCAGGGCAGCTGCGCGAGGGTCGCGTACAGGGCCACGGTGGTGTCCTCGGCGACCGCCGCGGCGATGCCCGCGCCGTCGTCGAACAGCTCCATGTGCAATGCAGTGCCGCCGAAGATCGCCATCCAGGCGAACACGAACAGGCTGGGCAGGGCGAGCACGCCGACGATGAACTCGCGGATGGTGCGCCCGCGCGAGATGCGCGCGATGAAGATGCCGACGAACGGCGACCAGGCGATCCACCACGCCCAGTAGAACATGGTCCAGTCCTTCTGCCACTGCGAACCGCCGATGGCGTCGGTGTGCAGGCTGAGCTGGATGATCTGCTGCAGATAACCACCGGTGGAGTCGAGGAAGAAGCGCAGGATGAACAATGTGGGCCCGGCGATCAGCACGAACAGCATGAAGCTGATCGCCAGCACCAGGTTGAACACGCTGACCCACTTCAGCCCGCGATCCAGCCCGGAGATCACCGACAGCACCGCCACCGCGGTGATCGCGGTAATGATGCCCACCTGCCACCAGTGCGAGACCGGCATGTCGACCAGCACGTTGAGCCCGGTATTGAGCTGCATCGCCCCGAAACCCAGCGAAGTCGCCAGCCCGAACAGGGTGCCGAACACCGCGAGGATGTCGATCACATGCCCGATCGGGCCGTAGATGCGATCCCCCAGCAGCGGGTAGAAGATCGAGCGGATGGTCAGCGGCAGGCGGTGCCGGAAGCTGAAATAGGCGACCGACAGCCCCAGCACCACGTACACCGCCCAGGCATGCAGGCCCCAGTGGAAGAAGGTGTAGACCATCGCCTGGCGTGCGGCCGCGTCGGTCTCGCCATCGCCGGTCGGCGGGTGCTGGTAGTGCAGGATCGGCTCGGCCACACTCCAGAACACGAGGCCAATCCCCATACCGGCGGAGAACAGCATCGCGAACCAGGCGGCAAAGCCGAACTCCGGCCGGTCGTCCGGCTGCCCCAGCCGGATCACGCCATAGCGGCTGAAACCCAGCCAGATCAAAAAGCCGAGGAAAAAGGTCACCACCAGCAGGTAGCCCCAGCCGAGATACTCGGTGATGAAGCCGTGGATGCTGGCGAACACCTCGCTGGCCGTGGACGGGAAGATCACCCCGAAGGCGACGAACACCACCACCATGATCGCGGAGGCGGTGAACACCGTCGGGTTCACCGTGGCGAAGAAGGCCTCCGGGCGATAGTGGCTCATGCCGCGGCCTCCCCGCGGGCCGGATCAGCCCGGCGCATCGGGATCCGTGCCCTCGTCGGCGGAGCACAGCGCCCCGGTGAGATCCGCCTCGTCCAGCACGTGCCCCTCGGCCACGGCATCGAACTGGCTGCGGGTCGCCCCCGCCTCCAGCTCCAGCTCGGCATCCAGCGCCAGCAGGCGGAAGCGGTAGTGATGACAGCCCTCCGGCGGTACCGGGCCGAGATAGCCAACCTTGCCGAAGGCATCCATCCCCACGCGCCCCTCGCGGGGCAGGTGCAGGGCATCCACGCAATGCGTATCCGGCGGCAGGTTCCAGACCAGCCAGTGAGTGACCTCCCCCAGCGGCGAATCCAGGTCCTCCAGGATCAGCGCGAGGCTGCGCGCGCCCGCCGGCACCTCGCGGATCTCCAGTTGCGGCAGCTCGTTGGCATCCCGCGCCGAGACCTCGACCGGCATCCGTTCTCCGTCAGCAAACGCCGGACTGCTCAATCGCATGGCCCGCATCCTCCTCCATGACCCGATTACAGGCTCGCCCGCGGCCGAGGGCGGGTCAAGCCGTGCGTCGGACAATCCGGGGCCGGATTGATCGGGATCAAGCCCGGACACTTTGACTGCCCATCGCACCCGCGTCCCGCGTACACTTCTCCCCATGGCACAACTGACCTTTCAGGGGGCGACCGGCGAGGTCACCGGATCGCGTTATCTCCTCGAGACCGACGACGCCCGCGTCCTGCTGGAATGCGGCATGTATCAGGGCAACAGCGATGCGGACGAGGCGAACCGCGCCCCGCTCGCCGAACTGGCGGAAAGCCTCGACGCGGTGGTGCTGTCACACGGCCACCTCGACCACTCGGGGCTCCTGCCCAAGCTGGTGCGCGATGGCTACCGCGGCCCGATCTACTGCACGCCGGGCACCGAGGAACTGCTCGAGATCATGCTCGAGGATGCCGCGTTCGTAATGAGCAAGGACATCGAGTGGGAGAACAAGTGGCGCCGGCGGGCGGACAAGCCGCTGCTGGAGCCGGTCTACGACATCGATGATGTCGCCACCACCCTCGGGCTGTGCGAGGCCGTGCCCTACGGCCAGGCGCGCAAGATCGCGGGCGGGATTGGCCTGACCTTTCGCGATGCCGGGCATATCCTCGGCTCCGCGATCGTGGACCTGATCGTGCCCGCTGGCGGTCGCGACCGGCACCTGGTGTTCTCGGGCGATCTCGGCAATGCCGACGCCGTGCTGATGCACGAGCCCGCGCGCCCGGAACACGCCGACCACGTGCTGCTGGAGAGCACCTACGGCGACCGCGACCACCGCCCGATGGAGGAGACGGTCGAGGAGTTCGCGCAGGTGCTGGCCGAGGCCGACAAGAGCGGCGGCAACGTGCTGATCCCGGCCTTCGCGGTCGGCCGCACCCAGGAGGTCCTCTACCACCTGAGCATGCTGCACCACGCCGGGCGCCTGCCGCAGCAAAAGGTCTTCCTCGACAGCCCGATGGCGATCAAGGTCACCGAGCTGTACGCCCGCCTGCGCCGAACGCTGGACCCGGAGGACATGGACCGGCTGCACCAGGCCGCGAATGGGGATCCGGCTGCCTACCTGCCCGGGCTGCAGGTCTGTCGCACGGTGGAAGAATCCATGGCGATCAACCGCATCACGGGCGGCGCGATCATCATCGCCGGCTCCGGCATGTGCAATGGCGGGCGCATTCGTCACCACATGAAATACAACCTGTGGCGGCGCGAGGCGCATCTGGTGATCGTCGGCTTCCAGGCCGCCGGCACGCTCGGGCGGCGTCTGGTGGACGGCGCCGAGAAGGTCAAGCTGCTGGGCGACGAGGTCGCGGTGAACGCCAAGATCCATACCCTGGGCGGCTTTTCCGCTCACGCCGGGCGCAGCCAGCTGCTCGACTGGGCACGCGGCTTTCAGGACCAGCCGGTGTTCCATCTGGTTCACGGCGAGCCGGAGGCGCGCGAGGCCCTGGCCGCCGGCCTGCGTGACGAGCTGGGGGCCGAGGCGCATGTGCCGGCCTTCGGCGAGACCATCACCCTGTAACGCCGCATCCCCACAGCTGCGATGCCGGAGGCCGAAGCCGTCAGCACCTACGCCCTGATCGCCGGTTTTCTCGGCGGTCTCGGCCTGTTCCTGCTCGGGATGACCCTGCTGACCGACGGCCTGAAGACCGCCGGCGGCAAGGCGTTGCAGCATATCCTCGGGCAATGGACCCGCACCCGGCCGCGCGCCCTCGCCTCGGGCATGGGCGTGACCGCACTGGTGCAGTCCTCCAGCGCGGTCACCGTGGCCACCATCGGCTTCGCCAACGCCGGCCTGCTGACGCTCGGACAGTCGGTCTGGGTGATCTTCGGCTCTAACGTCGGCACCACCATGACCGGCTGGCTGGTCGCGCTGATCGGCTTCAACATCCGCATCGAGGCCTTCGCCCTGCCGGCGATCGGCATCGGCGCCCTGCTCTACCTGTTCATGAAGGCCGCGCGGCCGCGCTACCTGGGACTGGCCCTGGCCGGCTTCGGGTTGCTGTTCTTCGGCATCGACGTACTGCGCGAGGCCTTCGAGGGGCTTAGTGCCACCTTCGACCTGGGCGCGCTGGCCCGCCCCGGCTTCCTCGGGCTGGTCATCATGGTCGGCATCGGCGCGCTGCTGACCGTGCTGATGCAGAGCTCCTCGGCCTCCATGGCCATGGCCCTGACCGCCGCGATGAGCGGTGCGGTCCCGCTGGAGGCGGCCGCCGCGGCCGTGATCGGCGCCAACCTCGGCACCACGGTCAAGGCGCTGCTGGTGGTGATCGGCGCGACCCCGAACGCCAAGCGCGTCGCCGCAGCCCATGTGATCTTCAACGGCCTGACCGCAATCGTCGCGCTGCTGATCCTGCCCTGGTTCCTGGCCGCGATCGCCTGGATCTGGGGCAGCACCGGCGAGGCCCCGGCCCCGGCGGTGCTGCTGGCGCTGTTCCACACTGCGTTCAACCTGCTGGGCGTGGCGCTGATGGTCCCGGTCGCCCCGCCGATGATCCGCTGGCTGCAGACTCGCTTTCGCACCACCGAGGAAGACATCGCCCGGCCCCAGTATCTGGACCGCAGCAGTTCCGGGGTACCGGATCTCGCCCTGCAGTCGCTGATCCAGGAGACCGAACGCCTGGCCGATATCGGCCATTCGATGGCACGCGAGGCCTTGCAGGCCACCCCGCCAGCTGCCGGCATCCTCGATCGCCGGCGCCTGGCCGCGGAGCAGCTCACCCAGGCCATTGCCGAGTTCGCGGCCCATACCGCCAACCACCCGATGCCGGAACAGGTCGGGCACGGCATCGCCGAGGCCGTGCGCGTCGCCCGTTACCACCGCGAGGTCGCCATACTGGCCGACGAGATCGCCGATCTGCGCCGCCAGTCCAGCGGCGAGGAGCGCCCGATCGTGACCGAGCAGCGCCGCGCCTGGCAGGAACAGGCGATACGCGCCCTGGACCTGTGCAATCTGGAGGCGGACGACGGTGACAATGGCCATGATCTGGCCGCCGCCGAGGCCGTGGACGCGGTGGAAACCACCTACGCCGAACTGAAGGCCGCCCTGCTACGCGAGGGCACCTTCGGCTCGCTGAGCATGGCCGAGATGGAACGCCAGCTGCGGATCATCAGCATGGCGCGGCGCCTGGTCACTCAGGCGGCCAAGGCGCGTCACCACACCGAGGCGCTGAAAGACCAGATCCGGGGGCTGCGCAAGGGAAACACGGATTGATGTACACGCTCGCGTTGGCAATGGAGAACGCATGATCGACCGGGACACGCTGCAGGACGCGATCGCGAACCACCGGGCTGAGGCCCTGACCTTTGACGGGCTGGAATACGCCCGGCTGCTGGAACCGGTGAACCACTACCCGCGTGGTTCCGTGGTGCTGCCGGACGGCTCGGTGGTGCCCGGCTACCCGGCCATTGGGCGGATCCAGTCACTGGAGGCCGGCTTGCCGCGCCAGTTCGAGCAGCCGTTCTGGGCGGAGGAAAAGATCGACGGCTTCAACGTGCGCATCCTGCGCCGGGACGGCCGGGTCTACGCCTTCAGTCGGGGCGGTTTCGTCTGCGCCTTCAGCACCGACCGGGTGCCCGATTTCGTGGACCTCGGGGTGTTCGACGCCGAGCCCGACCTGGTGCTGTGCGCGGAGATCGCCGGACCGGACACCCCCTACCTGGAAGGCTCCACGCCGCGCGTGGCACAGGATGTTGGCCTGTTCGTGTTCGACCTGATGCGGTTGGGCCGCCCCGGATTCGTGCCACAGGACGAGAAATTCGCCCTGATGGAGCGCCACCAGCTACCCCCGGCACCCCTGCACGGACGGTTCACGCCCGCGGACAGCGCAGCACTGGGACGCCTGATCCGGCAACTGGATGCGGAGGGGGCCGAGGGGCTGGTACTGAAGACCGCGGACGGCCAGCACCGCGCCAAGTACGTGGCCGGGGGCTCCTGCATCAACGACATCCGCGTGTGTTCCGAGCAGCTGCTGGACCTCCCGCCGGAGTACTTCACCAATCGCCTGACCCGCCTGGCGGTGTTCCTAGCGGAGCACCCGCCCAGTGAACGTGCCGCCGTGGAACGGGAACTGGGCGAGGCCCTGCTGTCCGGGCTGGCGACCGCAGTGGACAAGAGCCGGCGCGAGGGACGCGTCGGCCACACCTACCGCTGCCGCTTTCGCGAGCGCGCGGGGGCGCAGCGCTTTGTCGACCACATGCAGGCAACCGGCGGGCGCCACGTGCGCTTCCTGCCGGGCACCCCGCGTCAGGAAGAAAGCGGCTACTGGCTGCTGGAGTTCGAACGCCTGTTCGACCGCATCACCGGCACCCTCGCCTCGGCCCTGGCGGGTGACCGGCAATACGACTGAGCCCTTCGCCTGCTTGCAGGCGAACACGGGAAAGGCCCCGACTTGCGGCCTCAGGCGCCGCCCTGACCGGGGATGCCCGACTCGGAGAGGTTCTCCATCACCTGGCGCAGGTAGTCGGCGGTGACCAGCTTGATGCCCATGCGGTTGCCCAGCTTGCGCATGCCCTCGTCGGCGCTGGCCAGCTCGGCATCCAGCTCCATCGCCAGCAGCACGGCATCGACATCCTCGCGCGAGTCCACCAGGCCTTTGCGCATGGCCTCGCGGAAACGCTCGCGCAGCTGCGTGATCAGCTCCGGGCGCAGCGACTCGGCCGCCCCCGCCTGGCGCGTGTGCTCCTCGGCGATGCGCAGGCCGCGGTCGATGCGGGTGCGCACCTCGTCGATGAACTCGTAGAGGATGTCGCTCGGCAGGGTCAGGGCGAAACGGCGCGGGGAGCGCACCCAGACCACGGTCTCGAAGTCGGCCGCCAGGGCCTCGAGGTCGCGCATGCCGCGAAACTCCTCGTACACCGACAGCGGCATGTAGAACTCGGCGGGGCAGTGGCGCGCCAGATTGAGAAAGGTCCGCAGGATGTCCTCGGGGTCCTCGCCGAACTGCCCGGCTACATGCGGGTTGGTAAAGACGCTGGTATCCAGCACGAATCGGCGCATCACGACCTCCTGTCGGCTCCCTTCATCATCGGCAGGGGCCGGCGGCCCGTCAACCGGCCCGCGACACCCCGCCCACGCCAACGCATGTGGCATAATCGGCGCGTCTTTACCCAGCCGGACACGGATTGCCCTTGGCCACCCGAGCGGAAGTCGAAAAATTCCTGGAGCGCCTGCGCGAGGACCTCGAACGTCACCAGATCGAGATCCCGACCCTGCCCGATGTCTCGGTGCAGGCGCTGTTCATCACCCAGGACGAATCCAGCTCCATCGCCGATCTGGTCAACCTGATCTCGCGCGACACGGCCCTGGCTTCGCGCCTGGTGCGCCATGCCAACAGCCCGGCCTACCGGGGGCTGACCCGCTGCGCCACCATCCGCTCCGCGGTCACCCGCCTGGGCATGGAGCGCGCCCGCCAGACCATCATCGCGCTGTCCATGAAGGAGGTCTTCCAGAGCGGGAACGAGGCCATCCGCATCCGGATGGAGGAGCTGTGGAACCACAGCCTGGAGGTGGCGATCATCAGCTACCTGTTGGCCCGTCGCCACCCCCATCTGGACCCGGACACCGCCCTGCTCGCCGGGCTGGTCCACGATATCGGCATGATCCCGATCCTGCGCCGCGCCGAGAAGACCCAGGAGATCTACGAGGATCCACGCGCCCTGCAGGCCGCGGCCGATGCCGCGCACGTCGCCATCGGCCGCGCGATGCTGAAGAACTGGAACTTCGAGCCGGAGATCATCCGCGCCGTGGCCGAACACGAAAACCTCAAGCGCGAGCCGGAGGAAGGCGAACCGGTCAATTACAGCGACATTCTGCAGGCCGCCAACATCGAGAGCCACAACGCCACCCGGCATCGACTGGCCCATATCGACCGCAGCTCGGTCGCCTCCATCCGCCGTCTGGCGGCCAAGCCCGGCACCACCCGCCTGAACTGGGAAGACGACGCAATCGGCCTGGAACACGTCAACCAGATGATCGAATGAACCCCGCGGGGCGCGGGCGGTCTTCTCCTTACCTCCCGAGGAAGGACGCCCGATGCCCGCCATTCTCCAGCTCGTCTACGCCTCGCGCGCCACCTTCCGCGAGAACACCTCCAGCCAGGGCATCGAGCCCGAAGTCAGCCGCATCCTGATGCAGTCACGCCAGAACAACCCGCGCAGCGGGATTGTCGGCGCGCTCTATTACGGGGATGGCCACTTCTTCCAGTGCCTGGAGGGCGAGCCCGAGGCCGTCCGCGGCACCCTGGAGCGGATCCGGCGTGACGATCGCCACGAGGAGGTACGGGTGCTGCGCGAGCAGTCACTGGAGAGCCCGGGATTTGGCGAATGGTCGATGAAGTACGTCCCCGCCGCCGGGGACGTGCGTCAGCTGCTGCAGCGCTTTGGCCAGCGGGAATTCGATCCATTTACCTTCGACGACGAACGCATTGACGCGATGCTGGACCTGCTGCGCCAGGGCAACGACACGCCGCCCCATACGGCCGCGGCCACACCGACCTCCAGCGAGGCCACGCGCGGAACAAACCGGCTGCTGATCGGGGTCGGGGTACTGGCGGCGGCCGTCGTCGCGGGGCTCCTCGGGGTGGCGGCCTACCTGCTGCTGACGGCCTGATCACGCCCGCGCGGCTATTCCCACTCGATGGTGGCCGGGGGCTTGCCGGAGATGTCGTAGGTCACGCGCGAGATGCCGGGGATCTCGTTGATGATCCGGCGCGAGACGTGGTCGAGGAAGTCGTACGGCAGGTGCGCCCAGCGGGCGGTCATGAAGTCGATGGTCTCCACCGCACGCAGCGCGACCACGTAGTCGTAGCGCCGGCCGTCGCCCATCACCCCGACCGACTTAACCGGCAGGAACACCGCAAATGCCTGCGAGGTCTTGTCGTACAGATCGGCCTTGCGCAGTTCCTCGATAAAGATCGCATCCGCCCGGCGCAGCAGCTCGGCGTATTCCTTCTTCACCTCGCCGAGGATGCGCACGCCCAGCCCCGGCCCCGGGAACGGGTGGCGGTAGACCATCTCGGTGGGCAGGCCCAGCTCCACGCCGATCTTGCGCACCTCGTCCTTGAACAGCTCGCGCAGCGGCTCCACCAGACCCAGCTTCATGTTCTCCGGCAGCCCGCCCACGTTGTGGTGCGACTTGATCACATGCGCCTTGCCGGTCTTGGAGTCGGCCGACTCGATCACGTCCGGGTAGATCGTGCCCTGGGCCAGCCATTGCACGTTGTTCAGCTTCGCGGCCTCCTCGTCGAACACGTCGATGAACAGCCCGCCGATGACCTTGCGCTTGGCCTCCGGGTCCTCGACCCCGGCGAGCGCACGCATGAAGCGGTCCTCGGCATCCACGCGGATCACGTTCACGCCCATGTGGCGCGCGAAGGTCGCCATCACGTGGTCGCCCTCGCCCTCGCGCAGCAGTCCGGTGTCCACGAACACGCAGGTCAGCTGGTCGCCGATCGCCTTGTGCAGCAGCGCACCGACCACCGAGGAGTCCACCCCGCCGGACAGGCCCAGCACCACGTGGTCGTCCCCGACCTGTTCGCGCACCCGCGCGGCCATGTCGTCGATGATGTTGTCGGCGGTCCACAGCGCCTCGCAGCCACAGATCTCGTGCAGGAAGCGTTCGATGATGCGCTGGCCCTGGGTCGTGTGCGTGACCTCGGGATGGAACTGCACGCCGTAGAAGCCGCGCTCCGGGTCGGCCATGCCGGCGATCGGCGCGGAGTCGGTGGAGGCCATCAGGCGAAAGCCCTCCGGCATTTCGGTCACGTGGTCGCCATGCGACATCCACACGTCCAGCAGGCCGTAGCCCTCCGGTGTGGTGTGATCCTCGATGTCGCGCAAAAGCGGGGTATGACCGCGGGCGCGCACCTGGGCGTAGCCGAACTCCCGGCGCTCGGAGGGCTCGACCCGGCCGCCCAATTGCGCGGCCATGGTCTGCATGCCGTAGCAGATCCCCAGCACCGGCACGCCCAGCTCGAACACTGTGTCCTCGGCGCGCGGCGGCTGATCGATATTCACCGACTCCGGGCCGCCGGACAGGATGATCCCGGTGGGATTGAACGCGCGGATGTCCGCCGCCGGCATGTCCCAGGCGTGCACCTCGGAGTAGACCCCGGCCTCGCGCACGCGGCGGGCGATCAGCTGGGTGTACTGGGAGCCGAAGTCCAGCACCAGAATGCGGTGGGCGTGAAGATCCTGGGTCATGAGGTCATCCGCTATACCGGCCGGACGGCCGGTGGGGTATCGGGACCGGGCCGTGACGGGCCGGTCAGTCCATTCGGTAGTTCGGGGCTTCCTTGGTGATCGCCACGTCGTGCACGTGGCTCTCGCGCATGCCGGCGGCGGTCACGCGGACGAAGTGCGGCTTGGTCCGCATCTCTTCGATGTTGTGCGCGCCGACATACCCCATGGACGAGCGCAGCCCACCCATCAGCTGGTAGATGATCGCGACGATCGAGCCCTTGTACGGCACGCGACCCTCGATGCCCTCGGGCACGAACTTGTCGGCCGATGCGTTCGGGTCCTGGAAATAGCGATCCGAGGAGCCCTGCTGCATCGCGCCCAGCGAGCCCATGCCGCGATAGATCTTGTAGGAGCGGCCCTGGTAGAGCTCGACCTCGCCCGGGGCCTCCTCGGTCCCGGCGAACATCGAACCCAGCATCACGCAGTCCGCGCCCGCGGCGATCGCCTTGGCCAGGTCCCCGGAGAAACGCACGCCGCCGTCGGCGATCAGCGGCACGCCGGTGCCCTGGAGCGCCTCGGCCACATCCGAGATCGCGGTGATCTGCGGCACGCCCACGCCGGCCACAATGCGGGTGGTGCAGATCGAGCCCGGCCCGATCCCCACCTTCACGCCATCCGCCCCGGCCGCGACCAGGTCCTTCGCGGCGGCGGCGGTGGCGATGTTGCCGCCGACCACCTGCACGTCCGGGTAGTGCTTCTTCACCCAGGCAACGCGGTCGAGCACGCCCTGAGAATGACCGTGCGCGGTATCCACCACCAGCACATCCACCCCGGCCTCGACCAGCGCGGCCACGCGCTCGTCCGTGCCATCGCCCACGCCGACCGCCGCGCCCACGCGCAGGCGGCCGCGCTCGTCCTTGGAGGCATTGGGATGCTCGGTGGACTTCTGGATGTCCTTGACGGTGATCATCCCGCGCAGCTGGAAGTCGTCGTTGACCACCAGCACCTTCTCGATGCGATGCTTGTGCAGCAGTTCCAGCACCATCTCGCGGTCGGCCCCCTCGGGCACGGTCACCAGTCGGTCGCGCGGGGTCATGATCTCGGTGACCGGCGCCTCCATCCGCGTCTCGAAGCGCAGGTCACGGGAGGTCACGATGCCGACCAGATCGTTCCCATCCACCACTGGCACGCCGGAGATGTGATTGGCCTCGGTGAGCTCCACCACCTGACCGATAGTGGCGCCCGGGCCGATGGTGATCGGCTCGCTGATCACGCCGCTTTCGTATTTCTTGACCTGCCGGACCTCGGCCGCCTGGGCCTCCACCGACATGTTCTTGTGGACGATACCGAGCCCGCCCTCCTGAGCCATCGCGATCGCCAGGCTGGCCTCGGTGACCGTATCCATCGCCGCCGACACCACCGGGGCGGAGAGCGTGATCTCGCGGGTGATCCGGGTACTCAAATCGACATCGCGCGGAACGACATCCGAATGTCCCGGGATCAGCAGCACGTCATCAAAGGTAAGGGCTTCACCGAGTATCCGCATGCACCACTCCAGGACAGGCCCGCCGGGACGCAGGGGGAGGAAATCCCGGGGGTAGATAAATAGCCCTTCAGTATAGAATTCGCACTCTCCCGCGACAAGCGCACACAGGCCTGCGAAGGGCGGATCGCAGACGCTGCCGGAGCACCCTGATAGGATGCCGGTTCACTCCGGACCCTCCGCCAGGCGAGAACCCATGCCCGAACGCGCGCCCCCGGCCCGCATCACCCGCCGCTCCGCGCTGGCCCTGCTGCTGGCCCCCGGCCTCGGCCTGGCCACCGCGTCCAGCGCCCAAGCCGACTGGTGGCGCTTCGGCCAGGACATGTTCCGCGCGCTGATCACACGGCCGCCAGAGTTCTCCGGGCTGTCCACCGCAGAGCTGATCGAGGCCGTCCACGAAGCACTGGTCATCGCGACCCACGCGGCCTCCGAGACCCTCAGCCGGCGCAACGGCTTCTACGGCAATCCCGACGTGCGCATCCCCCTGCCCGAGGTACTCGCGACCACCCGGCGCTCCCTGGGGCGCCTGGGTATGGCCGCGCCGCTGGACACCCTGGAGGAGCGCATGAACCGCGCAGCCGAGGACGCCGTCTGGCAGGCACGGGAGCCCTTCATCCGGGCCATCTTCGCCCTCGACCTGGACAATGCACGGGGCATCCTGCTGGGCGACGAGGACGCCGCCACCCGCCATCTGGAGGCCCACATGCGCCCGCGCCTGACCGATGCCATGCGCCCGGCCGTGGAGAGCAGCCTGGACGCCGTGGAGGCCCTGACAACCTATCGCGAACTGGAGGCGCGCATGCGCGACATCCCGTTCCTCGCGAACGTGCGCCTGGACCTTGCCGAGCACGTGCTGGAGCACACCATGGACGGCCTGTTCCATGCCATGGCCGAGGAAGAGGCCCGCCTGCGGGTCGACCCGGTCGGGCGCGGCACCGACGTGTTCCAGCGCGTCTTCAACCGCCTGTAAGCGAGGGCCGCATGAGCGATACCCCGGTCTTTTCCGTCACCGAACTCAACCAGTGCGCCGACGGGCTGCTCCGCGACGGCCTCGGCGTGGTGCGCGTCGAGGGCGAAGTCTCCAACCTGCGCCAGTATGCCTCGGGCCACCAGTACTTCTCGCTGAAGGACGAGAACGCCTCGGTGAACTGCGTGCTGTTTCGCGGCAAGGCGCGCCAGGCGGCGCGTTTTGCCGACGGCGACGCGGTTCAGATCCGCGGGCGCGCCGGGATCTACGGCGCCCGTGGCCAGTTCCAGATCATCGTCGAGGCCCTGCAGCCGGCCGGCGAGGGGCGCCTGCTGGCCGCCTTCCAGCGGCTCAAGGAGAAACTCGCCGCCGAGGGCCTGTTCGACGCCGAGCGCAAGCAGCCGCTGCCCGCCTGGACCCGCCGCCTGGGCGTGATCACCTCCACCCAGGGCGACGTGCGCCACGACATCGAGCGCACCCTGGCGCGGCGCTTCCCGCTGCTGCTGCCGGTCACGCTTTACCCCACCGCCGTGCAGGGCGCGCAGGCCGCCGGCCAGATCGTCGCGGCGCTGGAACAGGCTGCGGCCGAGGGCCGGGTCGACGTGATTATCCTCGCCCGTGGCGGCGGCTCGCTGGAGGACCTGCAGGCCTTCAACGAGGAGAGCGTCGCACGCGCGATCGCCGCCTGCCCCATCCCGATCGTCACCGGCGTGGGGCACGAGACCGACACCACCATCGCCGACTTCGTCGCCGATCTGCGCGCCTCCACGCCGACCGCCGCGGCGGAGGCCGTCAGCCCGGATGCCGCCACCCTGCGCCACCAGCTGGCGCGGGCCCGCGAACGCCTCACCGGCCTGCTAGGCCAGCGCATCGCGCGCCACCGGCAGACCCTCACCGCCCTGCACACCCGCCTGGAGCGCCGCCACCCCAGCCAGCTCCTGGAGCGCAATGCCCAGCGCCTGGACGACCAGCGCGAGCGCCTGAACCGCGCCTGGTCACGCCTCGAGGAACGCGCCCGATCGCGGCTGCAGCGCGCCCAGTTGCGCCTGGCCGGGGCCTCGCCCGGCAACCGCCTGACTGCCGCGCGCATGCGTCTGGAGCACCTGCGCCAGCGTCTGGCCCGGGTGCGCCCCGACCACGACATCACCCAGCGGCGGGAGGCCCTGGCGCGGCTCCAGCGGCAACTGGAGTGCGCCACCCGGCAGGCGCTCGCCACCCGCCAGCGCCACCTGGATGCCACCGCGCGCCAGCTCCGCTCCCTGGACCCGGAGGCGGTACTGGAACGCGGCTACGCGATCCTGCAGACCCCCGAGGGCGAGGTCCTGCGCCGCGCGGACCAGACCGCCCCCGGCCAGCACCTGCGCGCACGCCTGGCGCGCGGCCGCCTGGACCTCGACGTCACCGCCACCCAAACCGACGACTGAAGCGCGCGACCTCCGCCTTTAAGGAGACGCTGATTGAATCGCACGTCCGCGCTCGAGTCGCTTTTGCGTGCGAACAAGGCGCGGTGACTGCCGTGCAGTCATTCTGCACAAAGGAGCCGCAACGCCGTTCCCGCGCAAAAGCGGCCGAGCCCCTGCTTTCAATAGCTTGTGGGGTTGGTGCCCCCTGTTCCCCGATCCTGCGTTGCGCCGCTTGCGGGTAGAACCACTACCCGCTGCACGACGCGCCTTGTCTCGGAAAACAGGGGGCACCAACGCGGACGTGCGATTCAATCAGCGTCTCCTTAACCACGGAGGCCCTGAGCCCGTAGCAGGGACCCGTGAGGCGCGGGGTCATCCCGGGCCGCAGCGCGGCGCAGAGCCGGGATGGCGATCGGCTCGGCACACGCAATACACCGTGGGAGCGTGCTTGCACGCGAAGCCCCTGCCAGAGTCGGACGCGGGCAGGGGCTTCGCGTGCAAGCACGCTCCCACAGGGGGTGCATGGAGCCCCGCCGAGGGCGGCTGGGTACGAACGCGTACGCGCTCGCAGGCGAATCAGGAGAGCAGGACGAGATTGTCGCGGTGGATCAGCTCCGGCTCCAGCAGGTAGCCCAGCTCCGCCTCGATGCGGTCGGCGCGCTGGCCGCGGATGCGCTGGATCTCGCTGGCCCCGTAGTTGGTGAGCCCGCGCGCCACCGCGACCCCGTCCGGGTCCAGGCAGGTCACCATCTCGCCGCGGCGGAAATCGCCCTCGACTCCGACCACCCCCACCGGCAGCAGGCTGCTGCCCGACTCGCGCAACACGCGCGCGGCCCCGGCATCCAGCTGCAACTGCCCGCGCGAGTGCAGCTGATCCGCCAGCCAGCGCTTGCGCGCCGCCAGGGGTTCGCGGTCCGGCTTCAGCCAGGTACCCAGCGGCTCGCCCTTCAGCACCCGCCCCATCACCTGCGCCTCGCGCCCGGAGGCGATCACGGTATGCGTACCGGAGCGCGCCGCGCGTTCGGCGGCCAGCAGCTTGGTCGCCATGCCGCCGCGCCCCAGGCGCCCGAAGTCAGTGGCCACGTAGTGGTGCAACTGGGCATCCGAGGCCCGTCCTTCGGCGATCAGGCGGGCGTCCGCATGCTTGCGCGGATCGCGGTCGAACAAGCCATCCTGGTCGGTCAGGATCAGCAGCAGGTCGGCCACCACCAGGTTGGCGACCAGCGCCGCCAGGGTGTCGTTGTCCCCCAGCCGGATCTCCTCGTAGGCCACCGTGTCGTTCTCGTTGACCACCGGGATCGTGCCCATCTCCAGCAGCGCCTGCATGGTGCTGCGGGCATTCAGGTAGCGCGAGCGATCGGCCAGGTCGTCGTGGGTCAGCAGGACCTGGGCCGCGTGCAGGTCGTGGCTGGCGAACTCGCGCTCGTAGGCCTGCACCAGCCCCATCTGCCCGACCGCCGCGGCCGCCTGCACGTGATGCAACTGGTGCGGCCGTTCGGTCATGCCCAGCCGCCGCATGCCCTCGGCCACCGCTCCACTGGAGACCAGGATGACCTCCAGACCACGGCGGCGAAGCGCCGCGATCTGGTGCGCCCAGGACTCCAGCGCCGGGCGGTCGAGCCCGGCCCCATCCGCGGTGATCAGGGCACTCCCGATCTTGACCACCACCCGGCGGATCGCCGGGAGCGCACGCATGTCCCCCGCGGTCACGCGGGGTCCTCCGGGTTGGCGATCGCGTCGCGCCGGCCGGCCTCGGCCGCTGCCTGCGCGGTCTCTTCGACATGGCGCATCACGGCCTGGAGCAGGGCATCCACGCCCTCGCCGGTCGCGGCGGAGATGGCGAACACCGGACGTTCCGACCCCTGATCGGCGCGCACCCGCTCGACCAGGGCCGCCAGATCCTCGGGGTCCAGCAGCTCCTTCTTGTTCAGCACGATCCAGCGCGGCAACGCGGCCAGCTGGTCGCTGTGGTGCTCGAGCTCGGTGATCGCGGTGCGCAGATCCACCAGCGGGTCGGCCTCCGGGTCGGGCGGCGCCACGTCCACCAAGTGCAGCAACAGCCGCGTGCGCGCCAGGTGCTTGAGGAACCGCGTGCCCAGGCCGGCCCCCTCGGCCGCGCCCTCGATCAGCCCGGGGATGTCGGCGATCACGAAGCTCTGGTTCACGCCAATGCGCACCACGCCCAGTTGCGGGATCAGGGTAGTGAACGGATAGTCGGCGATCTTCGGACGCGCGGCGGAGGCGCGCGCGAGCAGCGTGGACTTGCCCGCGTTCGGCAGCCCCAGCAGCCCGACATCCGCCAGCACCATCAGCTCCAGCGACAGCTTGCGCAGCTCGCCCGGCGTGCCCGGCTTGCTCTGGCGCGGCGCCTGGTTGGTGGAGGACTTGTAGCGCGTGTTGCCGAGCCCGTGGAAGCCCCCCTGCGCGACCAGCAGCCGCTGGCCCTCGTGGGTCACGTCCCCGAGGATCTCGTCGGTCTCGGCATCGCGCACCTGGGTGCCGACCGGGACCGGGATCTCCAGGTCCTCGCCGGAGGCCCCGGTGCGCTGGCGCCCCATGCCGTTCTCGCCACGCTGGGCATCGAAACGACGCTGGTAACGGAAGTCGGCCAGGGTATTCAGGCCCTCGTCACCCACCAGCCACACGGAGCCACCATCCCCGCCGTCGCCCCCGTCCGGGCCGCCAAAGGGGATGTACTTCTCGCGGCGGAAGCTGACACAGCCGTTGCCGCCGTCGCCGGCCTTCACGGTGATGGTGGCCTCGTCGATGAACTTCATTGCTTGTTTCCCGCAGTACAGAACAAAAAAAGCCCCGTCGAACGGGGCTTTTCGCGAACGCTTCGCTAGGGAGACGCTGATTGAATCGCACGTCCGCGCTCGAGTCGCTTTTGCGTGCGAACAAGGCGCGGTGACCGCCGTGCAGTCATTCTGCACAAGGGAGCCGCAACGCCGTTCCCGCGCAAAAGCGGCCGAGCCCCTGCTTTCAATGGCTTGTGGGGTTGGTGCCCCCTGTTCCCCGATCCTGCGTTGCGCCGCTTGCGGGTAGAACCACTACCCGCTGCCCGTCGCGCCTTGTCTCGGAAAACAGGGGGCACCAACGCGGACGTGCGATTCAATCAGCGTCTCCCTAGCCGGCCGGCTTATTGCTGCGGCTGGACGCTCACGAAACGACGGTTGTGCGGACCACCCACCTTGAAGACGACCTGGCCGTCGACCTTGGCGAACAGCGTATGGTCCTTGCCGCAACCCACGCCCTCGCCGGGATGATACTGCGTCCCGCGCTGACGAACGAGGATGTTGCCGGCGCGCACGACCTGACCACCAAAGCGCTTCACGCCAAGGCGTTTGCTCTCGGAATCGCGCCCGTTGCGGGTACTCCCGCCTGCCTTCTTATGTGCCATGGTTCAGTTCTCCTGAATGCCTGCGCCGATCAGCCGGCGATGCCGGTGATGCGCACGGTGGTGTAGTGCTGGCGGTGCCCCATCTGCTTCTGGGAATGCTTGCGCCGCCGGAATTTCATGATGTGGACCTTCTTGGCGCGGCCATGGTCTTCGACCTTGGCGGTGACCTTGCCACCGTCCACCAGCGGGGCCCCGACGCGGACATCGTCACCCGCACCGACCATCAGCACCTGGTCGAATTCGACCTCGGAACCGGCCTCGGCCTCGAGCTTTTCGATGCGAATCACGTCGCCTTCGGCGACGCGGTACTGTTTACCACCTGTTGCGATGATCGCGTACATTTCCCTGGGACTCCGTTGCGATACCTTGTGTGGACCAGCCGACGGGACTGGTCTCGCGAAAGGGCGGAAATGCTAGCAGCGCTTCGCTTGCGGGTCAATGCCGGGACCAGCCTGTCTCCAGCGGGCGCACGGCCTTGCGGTTCCCTTGTACAGAATGGCTGCACGGCAGTCACCAGGCATTGAACGCACGCAAAAGCGACTCGCGCGCGAGCGTGTACATTCATCAGTGCTTCTCTGTCTGGAAGACAAGCCGCGCCCGCACCCGCGCGAGCTTGTACATTCGGTGGCGTTTCCCTAGCATGCCTTCGCCCCTCCCGACCACTCTCAGAGCCGGCTTGCCTACCCCCATGTCCATTGACGCGATCCGAGAACTGGCGGCCGACGACATGCAGGCCGTCGATCAGTGCATCCGCGAGCGCCTGAGCTCGCCGGTGGTGCTGATCAACCAGCTCGGGCACTACATCATCCACTCGGGCGGCAAGCGCCTGCGGCCGCTGCTGGCCACGCTGTCCGCGCGCGCCTGCCATGTGCAGGGCCAGGACCCCGTCACGCTGGCGGCGGTGGTGGAGTTCATCCATACCGCGACCCTGCTGCACGACGACGTGGTCGACGCCTCCGAGATGCGCCGCGGCAACGAGACCGCCAACCATATCTTCGGCAACGAGGCCGCGGTGCTGGTGGGCGACTTTCTCTACTCGCGCGCGTTCGAGATGATGGTCGAGGTCGGCTCCATGCGGGTGATGGAGATCCTCTCCCACGCGACCAACGTGATCGCCGAGGGCGAGGTCATGCAGCTGATGAACTGCCACGACGCCGACGTCGACGAGCAGCGCTACATGCACGTGATCCAGTCGAAGACCGCCAAGCTGTTCGAGGCCGCCTGCCAGCTGGGCGCAATCCTGGGCGAACGCCCGCAGGCCGACGAACAGGCGCTGGCGCGCTACGGCATGCATCTGGGCACCGCCTTCCAGCTGATCGACGATGTCCTCGACTACTCCTCGGATGACGAGGTCACCGGCAAGCGCATGGGGGACGACCTCGCCGAGGGCAAGCCCACCCTGCCGCTGATCCACGCCCTGCGCGTCGGCACACCGGAGCAGCAGGCGATCGTGCGCCAGGCCATCGAGGACGGCGGGCGCGACCGGGTCGACACGGTGCTGCAGGTGGTGCACGGGACGGACGGCCTGGCCTATACCCGGTCCCGCGCGGAGGCGGAAACCGACGCCGCGATCGAGGCCATCTCCACCCTGCCCGACTCACCGCACCGCCAAGCGCTGATCGACCTCGCCCGCTTCGCCGTCAGGCGCAACCACTGACGACCGCGCCCGACCCGATTTTCATCCTGCGGGGGCATGGACACGCCGGGAGAGGCTCGGCATAATAGCGGGCTCGGTTCGGAGTGTAGCTCAGCTTGGTAGAGCACTGCCTTCGGGAGGCAGGGGTCGAAGGTTCGAATCCTTTCACTCCGACCAACCTTCTTCTTTGACCCTGGCTACCCGCCTGTGGCTCGCCGCAAACGGCCCGCCCGGGAGACCGCCAGGACCCGATCACGTTCAGGTTCCGCGGACACGTCCATGACCGCCAGCACCCCGGCCGCTCGCGGCACCCTCTATATCGTTTCCGCACCGTCCGGCGCCGGCAAGACCAGCCTGGTCGCGGCGCTCCTGGAGACGGTGGAGGCCGTGGAGGTCTCGGTCTCGCACACCACGCGCAAGCCGCGCGCCAGCGAGGTGGACGGGCAGCACTACCACTTCGTCTCCGCCGAGACCTTCCTCGGCATGATCGAGGACGGGCAGCTACTGGAACACGCCAAGGTCTTCGACAACTTCTACGGCACCGCGCGCGCCAGCGTCGACGAGCGCCTGGACGCTGGCGTCGACGTGATCCTGGAGATCGACTGGCAGGGCGCGCGCCAGGTGCGCGCGGCGGTACCGGACGCCCACTCCATCTTTATCCTGCCCCCCTCGCGCGACGAGCTGGAGCGCCGCCTGCGCGGCCGTGGCCAGGACGAGGAGGACGTGATCCAGCGCCGCCTGCGCGACGCCGAATCCGACTGCACACATTTCCGCGAGTACGACTACACCGTGGTCAATGCCGATTTCGACGAGGCCGTGCGCGACCTGGCCTGTATCTTCCGCGCCAATCGTCTGCGCACCGTGGAACAGGAGACCCGAGCCGCACCCACGATCGGGAATCTGTTGGCGGCGGCGCCGGGGTCGGCGTAACATGCTAGTGAACTGCGGCTGTGCCGCATGGATTTCAAGAATTTACTGACCGGAGTATCCGATGGCACGCGTTACCGTCGAGGACTGCCTCGAAAATGTCGAAAACCGCTTTCAGCTGGTGCTGATGGCCGCCCGCCGGGCCCGCCACATCGCCCACGGCAAGGAAGCGCGTGTACCCGAGGACAACGACAAGCCCACGGTGATCGCCCTGCGCGAGATCGCCGCCGGCGTAGTCGGTCCGGAGGTGTTCGACGAACACGACGAACGGCCCCAGAACCAGATGCTGGACTTCAGCACCATCCGTCATCTGGAACAGCTGGAAGCCGACGAACGCTAGGCGAGGGTTTTCAATGGCCGCTGGGCAGCCAGCCGCGCCCGGGGCCGTTTCGGCGGCAACGGGTGATTCGACCCGATTCCTGATCAGCGATTTGTGTTCCGAGCTCGAGGCCTATCTCGAGCCGGAAGAGGTCGAGGAGGTCTATCGCGCCTATCTCCTGGGCGCGGAATCCCACGAAGGCCAGACCCGCAAGACCGGCGAACCCTACATCTATCACCCCCTGGCCGTGGCCCGCACCATGGCCGAGATGCGGATGGACCACCAGGCGATCTGCGCCGCCATCCTGCATGACGTGATGGAGGACACCGCTACCAGCAAGGACCGCATCCACGCCGAGTTCGGCGAAGAGGTCGCGGAGCTGGTGGACGGCGTCTCCAAGCTCACCCACCTGCAGTTCCAGTCCAAGGCCGAGGCGCAGGCGGAGAACTTCCGCAAGATGATGCTGGCGATCACCCGCGATATCCGGGTGATCCTGATCAAGCTGGCCGACCGTCTGCACAACATGCGCACCCTGGGCGTGATGCGCCCGGACAAGCGCCGGCGCATCGCCAAGGAAACCCTGGAGATCTACGCCCCCATCGCGCAGCGCCTGGGCATGAACGCCATGCGCCGCGAGCTGGAGGCCCTCGGCTTTTCCGCCAAACACCCGTGGCGCGCGGCCGTACTGGAACGCGCGGTGCACCGTGCCGGCGGCAACCGCCGCGAGCCCATGCGCAAGATCGAGCAGGCGATCTGCTCGCGCATGGAGGCCGCCGGCATCGTCGGGCGCATCTCCGGACGCGAGAAGGGGCTGTACAGCATCTACCGCAAGATGCGCGACAAGCACCACTCGTTCGAGGAGGTGTTCGACGTCTTCGCCATCCGCATCATCGTCGACGACGTGGATACCTGCTACCGCTCCCTGGGCGTGGTGCACAACCTCTACAAGCCGGTACCGGGGCGCTTCAAGGACTACATCGCGATCCCCAAATCCAACGGCTACCAGTCGCTGCATACCATCCTGTTCGGCCCGCAGGGCGTGCCCATCGAGATCCAGATCCGTTCCACCGAGATGGATCGCGTGGCCGAGAGTGGTATCGCCGCGCACTGGCAGTACAAGGCCGGGGGCGAATCCACCCGGACCGCCCAGAGCCGTGCCCGCGAATGGCTGAAGGATGTCCTCGAGATCCAGAACAGCGTGGGCAACTCGATCGAGTTCCTGGAGAACGTGAAGGTCGACCTGTTCCCCGACGAGGTCTACACCTTTACCCCCGGTGGCGACATCATGGTCCTGCCGCGCGACGCGACCCCGATCGACTTCGCCTACGCAGTGCACTCCGACGTCGGCAACCGCTGTGTGGCGGCCAAGATCGACCGTCAGCTGGCGCCGCTGTCGGTGCGCCTGCAAAGCGGCCAGACGGTGGAGATCGTCACCTCCCCCGGCGCGCGCCCCAACCCGGCCTGGTTGTCCTTCGTGGTCACCGGCAAGGCCCGTACCGGCATCCGCCACTGCCTGAAGTCGATGCAGTCCGAGGAGGCCCGCACCCTGGGCGAACGCCTGCTGGAGAAGGCGCTGGAGTCGCTGGACACCAGCCTGCCGCGGATCTCGCCGGCACGCCTGGACCAGATGCTGGACGCGATGCAGCTGAAGGACCTGGACGCACTGCTGGTCGACATCGGCCTGGGCAACCGCATGGCCTCGCTGGTCGCCCGCCAGATGGCCGGCAGGGACGCCCCCGAGCCCGCGGCCGACGAGGCACCCACCACCCTCGCGGTCAGCGGTACCGAGGGCCTGGTGCTGAACTACGCCCGGTGCTGCCACCCGATCCCGGGTGACCCGATCATCGGCCAGCTGAGCGCCGGCCGCGGCCTGGTGGTCCACCGGGAAAACTGCCGCAACGTCCTGCACGAAAGCCGCGACCGCAGCGACCGCACCATCACGCTGGAATGGTCGCACGAGCCATCCCTGCAGTTCACCGCCGCGGTGCGCACCCGCACGGCCAACCGCCGCGGGGCCCTGGCCGACATGGCTGCGGTCATCGCCGACCATGGCTCCAACATCGAGCACATCTCCTTCAACGAGCAGGATGGCCACTCCACCGCGATGACCTTCCTGCTGACCGTGCGCGATCGCCAGCACCTGGCCCAGATCATGCGCGGTCTGCGCCGCCTGCCCGACGTCCTGCGCATCTCGCGCCAGCGCGGCTGACGCCCGAGACCTCGGCCGAACCGTCCGCCCGCGGGCGGGCTTCTTGCAGTTGCCCCCGCCGCGACGGAACATCGGGCCATGATCCTCGACATCCTCAGGCAGACGCTGAGTGTCGCGTTGACGGCGGCGCCCTGGCTGCTGCTGGGCCTGCTCGCGGCCGGCGGCGTCAAGGCACTGATTCCGGAGGCTGCCCTGCAGCGCTGGCTGGGCGGCTCGGGCATTCCCGCCACCGCGCGGGCCGCCGTGGTCGGCGCCCCCCTGCCCCTTTGTTCCTGCGGGGCCATCCCGACCGCGCTGGCCCTGCACCGCGGCGGGGCCGGGCGGGGCCCCACCACCGCCTTCCTGATCGGCACGCCGGGCGTCGGCGTCGACTCGCTCGCCATCAGCTATGCCCTGCTGGGCCCCATGATGGCCGTTGCCCGGGCCCTGGGCGCCATTGTCACGGCCATCACCACAGGCCTGCTGGTGGGCCGCACCCGCGCCGCGACCGAGCGTCCGGACCCACCGCGGGGCGAACCGGACAGCTGCGGCGGATGCTGCGGGACCGCCGACGGCTGCGCCACACCCGAGGCCCCGGAGCGTTTGTCCGCACGTCTGCGCGCGGGCCTCGCCTATGCCTTTGGCGACGTGCTCGACGATATCCGCCTGTGGCTGGTGATCGGCCTGCTGGTCGCCGGCGCCCTGCTCGCCCTGGTCCCGCCGGCCACGCTGGCCGCCTGGGGATCGGGCCTGCCGGCCATGCTCGTAATGGCCGTCATCGGCATCCCCATGTACCTCTGCGCGACCGCCGCAACACCGATCGCCGTGGGCCTGATCGCGGCCGGGGTCTCCCCCGGCACCGTGCTGGTGTTCCTGCTGGCCGCACCGATCACCAGCCTGGCGACCCTGGGCGTGTTTCGCCGCGAACTGGGCACGCCGGCGCTATTGCTCTACCTGACCGGTATCGCGGTCACCACCATCGCGCTGGGGCTCGCCCTGGACGCCGGACTCGCCCACACCGGGGTCGACGTCGCCACGCAGATGGGCACCGCCGGCGAGATGCTGCCCGCCTGGCTCGAGTGGAGCACCCTGGTCATCCTGATCGTCCTGGCCACACCGGTCCTGCGCCGATGGCTGGACCGTCTGATCCCTCACCCACAACCCCGGAGCGCGTGATGTCCAATCGTTCCATCGGACTCGATGGCCCCCTGTATGACTACCTCCTGGAGCACTCGCTGCGCGAGCAGGAGATACTCGCCGAGCTGCGTGCCGAGACCGCGAACCTGCCCGAGGCCAACATGCAGATCGCCCCGGAGCAGGGCCAGTTCATGGCGCTACTGGCGCGGCTCATGGGGGCGCGGCGCTATCTGGAAATCGGGACCTTCACCGGCTACAGCGCGCTGGCCATCGCGCTGGCCCTGCCGGAGGACGGCACGGTCGTTACCCTGGACAAGAGCGCGCAGTGGACCACCACGGCCCGGCGCTACTGGGAACGCGCCGGGGTCAGCGGTCGCATCCGGCTCGAGCTGGGCGAGGCCGGCAACACGCTGCAGGCACTGGAGGCCGAAGGCGAGACCAGCCGCTTCGACCTGGCCTTCATCGACGCGGACAAGACCGGCTACCCCGACTACTTCGAGCACTGCCTGCGCCTGGTCCGTGCCGGCGGCCTGATCCTGGTCGACAACACCTTGTGGCATGGCAGCGTCGCCGACCCGGACGACACGCGCGAAGACACCCGCGCGATCCGCGCCTTCAACGATGCCCTACACCACGACGAACGCATCGACCTCTCGCTGGCCCCCATCGGCGACGGCCTGACCCTCGCCCGCCGCCGCTGAGCAAGACCCGGCTCTGGATTCACCACGGAGGACACAGAGAGCCCGGAGAAGGGACCGGTCAAGGTCAAGGTCAAGGTCAAGGTCAAGGTCAAGGACGATCTACAGGAAGACGTGAAGAGTGGAAGCCGGAATGGGTAGCCCAGGGACCACCAACGCATTGCTCATTCAGAATTTCTTCCCGTCTTCCCATCTTCCTGTAAATCGCTTTTCTGGGCTCGAAGATTGCCAAGGGCCTCGGGAAGCGTTACAGGCAGAGGCCGCTGTCGGCGAGGCCGCGGCGGCAGATGGCCCGGCGTTCCACCGTGCGCACCACCCAGCCCGCCTCCGTCTCGTCCAGCTCCAGCCGGAATTCG
This sequence comes from Thioalkalivibrio sp. ALE28, assembly GCF_000377425.1. NCBI lineage: Bacteria > Pseudomonadati > Pseudomonadota > Gammaproteobacteria > Chromatiales > Ectothiorhodospiraceae > Thioalkalivibrio > Thioalkalivibrio sp. ALE28. The sequence continues at coordinate 59,387 of NZ_KB898098.1, forward strand.
TAGGCCTCGACGGCATCATCACGCAGTCCGGTCAGACGGACCTCCGCGCGTTCCGGGCGCGGCTGGTCGATCTCCAGCCCCGCGTAGTCGACGGCCAGGCCGGATTTCCAGCCACTGGCCGCGAACCACTCCATCACCGCGGAACCCGGCATCACCCTCGGCTCAAGCGATGGCACCGCCTGGGCCTCGAAGGCCGTCGGCGCGGGTTCCCATCCTTCGGGCAACACCGCGGACGTGCCGTCATCGCCCGGATCCGGGGTCGACGTGGCGCAACCCGCCAGAAGCAGCGCCAGCACACCCCCTGCAACCTGCCTTCTCCAGTACATCACGTGGACTGCCTCGCAAATCATCCGCTCCCTGGAAACATACCGGAGCGCGAAACGTCCTACCATGAGAGATCAACATCATTGGTCTGCCGCCCCGCGGCACCCCGGAGGACCCGACATGAACCTGCTCGAACTGCGCCCCATCCTGCTCGCCGGGCTGTGCGGCCTGATGCTGGCCGCAAGCCCCCTGTATGCCGCCGATCACGACACCCACGCAGGGGACGAACCCACGGCCAGCGACGAATCGGATGCCGCCATGGAGGACGATGCCACCGCCAGCGAGATGGAGGAACTGCGCGAGTCCTGGGCCGAGACCCGCGAGGAACTCCAGGAGGAAGGCGAGGAGGCCGGCGAGGCCACCAGCTCCCGTACCCGCGAGACCCTGGACGCGATGGACCGCGAGCTGAGCCGCCTGGGCAACAACATCCGCGAGGGCTGGGACGACCTGAGCGACGCCACCCGCGAACGCCGCGAACGGGCCTATGACGGCCTGGTCGAGGAACGGGACCGCCTGGCCGAATGGTCGAGCGAGATGCGCGAGCGCTCCTCCGGCGCCTGGGGCGGGGTGCGCGATGGCGCCCGCGACGCCTGGGGCGGCATCCGTGACGGCTCGCGCAAGGCCTGGGGCTCGGTACGCGACGCCTTCCGCGGGGACGACACGCCGGCCGACGGTGCCGGCGAGCCGGACGTTCAGGACTGATGCCGGACCCGCGTACCCTCCGTGCCGGTTTCGCCGGCGCGGTGCTGCTTCTGTCCGCTGCCACGCTGGCGGGCTGCGACGGCTTCGGCGGGGCCTCCGGCACCCCCAACCACCTCGAACGCACCACCGACCCGGAGATCCTGCAGCGCGGGGAACGGCTCTACCAGGAGCACTGCATCGCCTGCCACGGGGCCCAGCGCGAGGGCGCCGAGAACTGGCGCCAGCGCAACCCGGACGGTACCCTGCCGCCGCCCCCGCTGGATGGCAGCGCCCACACCTGGCACCACCCCTACTGGCAGCTGAAGGACATGATCCGTTATGGCGCCGAGGCGCGCGGCGGCGCCATGCCCAGCTTCGAGGACACCCTGTCGGAGGAGGACGTCGAGGCGATCATCGCCTGGCTGCAGTCACACTGGCCGGACGAGATCTTCGAGGCCTGGAAACGCTACGACCGCAACCACCCCACCCAGGCAGACTGGGAGGAGGCCATGGGCGAACCCTGGGTCACCCATCCCGACGAATGATGCAGCGCGCATGCCGGGGCCCTACAATGCGCACGGAATGGCACGGGACTCGGAGGCGTCTTCCGGATGAGACGCCACCGCGCATACCGGCTGGCAAGGGACGCAGCGCACCATAACGGCCGGGAGTGGCCCATGCAGTACACCCAGACGCGCAGGCCTCGGACGCGCACAATTTGCCTCGCCCACGGGGGGTGCGCGTGAACCGACGCGCGCGCGACTTCGCGACGGATAGCGAACGCGACCGCCTGCAGACCCTGGTCGAGCAGGAACGCGCGGCTCGCCGCCGCGCCGAGGCGCTGGCCGAGACCCGCCTGCAGGACGTCTACGCCAAGCAGCAGCAGATCGAGCTGCTCAACACCATTGCCTCCACCGCGAACCAGTCCGACTCCATCGCGCATGTACTGCGCGCGGCGCTGGCCGCGATCGGACGCTACCTGGACTGGCCGGTGGGGCATGCCTATCTGGCCCGCCAGAACGAGCGCAGTGGCCACAGCCAACTGCACCCCACCGGCATCTGGCATCTCGCATCCGCGGAGCCCTTCACCGCCTTTCGCGACAGCACCGAGAACACGAGCTTCGGCCCCGGCGAGGGGCTGCCCGGCCGGGTGCTGGACCACGGCGAGCCCGCGTGGATCGAGGATCTCGCGGCGGACGACAACTTCCCGCGCGCGCCTCAGGCAACGGCCAGCGGCCTGCACTCCGGCTTCGCCTTCCCGGTCATGGTCGGCCACGAGGTGGCCTGTGTCCTCGAATTTTTCGCCACCGAGCCCACCACCACCGACCCCGACCTGCTCTGGCTGATGTGGCAGATCGGCGTGCAGCTCGGCCGCGTGATCGAGCGCAACCGCCACGAGGAACGCCTGCTCCACAACGCCTCCCACGACCAGCTGACCGGCCTCCCCAACCGGCGCCTGTTCCACGACCGGCTGGCGCACGCGATCGCCCGTGCCACGCGAGAGCCCTTCAACCTGTTCGCGGTGCTGTTCGTGGACATCGACCGCTTCAAGGTCGTCAACGACAGCCTGGGCCATCCGGCCGGCGACGAGCTGCTGGTACGCGTGGGCCAGCGCCTGCTGACCGCGCTGCGCCAGAACGACACGGTCTCGCGCCCCAAGGGGGACGAGACCAACCGCCCGGACGATACCCTTGCGCGGCTGGGTGGCGACGAGTTCACCATCCTGCTGGAGGGCCTGCACGAGCCGGTGGATGCCCTGCGCGTGGCCGAGCGCCTGCAGGCCGTGCTGCACGAGCCGTTCTCCATCGCCGGGCAGGACGTCTACGTCACCGTCAGCATCGGCATCGCGACCCGGCCCTACGGCCAGAGCTGCCCGGTCCAGGGACCCGGCCAGCCAGACGACCCGGCCCGTCCGGCCACACCGGATGACCTGATGCGCGAGGCGGACATGGCGATGTACCGCGCGAAGTCACTCGGCAAGGCCCGGTGCGAGTTCTGCGACCCGGGCATGCAGACGCAGGCCCTGCAAAGCCTGGCGCTGGAGACCGACCTGCGCCTGGCGGTGGAACGCGGCGACTTCCGCGTCCACTTCCAGCCCATCATGTCGCTCGGCGAGGAGCGGATCACCGGCTTCGAGGCCCTGGTACGCTGGGAGCGCAACGGGGAACTGGTGCCGCCCGATCATTTCATCCCGATCGCGGAGGACACCGGGCAGGTGCACCTGATCGACATGCAGGTCCTCTACACTGCCTGCCGCCAGCTGGTGGAGTGGAACGCGGACGGGGCGAGAACGCCCCTGACCATCAGCACCAACCTCTCCGCCCGTCAGCTCACCCGCCCGGAACTCGTGGGGGACGTGCAGACCATCCTGGAAGGCACCGGCGCCCCGGCCGCGCAGGTGCGCCTGGAGATTACCGAGACGGCCACCCTCGGCAACCTGGACGAACTGATCGAGACCCTGCACCGGCTGAAGGCCCTGGGCATCAGCCTGGCGATGGACGACTTCGGCACCGGCTACTCCTCGCTCAGCTACCTGCACCGCCTGCCACTGGATATCCTCAAGATCGACCGCAGCTTCGTGGCCGGCCTGGATCGCGACGAATACAGCCAGCGCCTGGTGCAGACCGTGATCCACATGGCCCGCAATCTCGGGCTCGAGGCCGTGGCCGAGGGCGTGGAAAGCCACACCCACGCCGCCACGCTGCGCGCCCTCGGCTGCTCGCTGGCGCAGGGCTATTACTACTCGCCCCCGGTGGACGCGACACAGGCAACCGCCCTGCTCGGCGGGAAACTGCCGGCCCGGCCCACCCACTGAGCCGGGGCTCCGGGAAACGCGCTCTGCCCGACCCACGCGCGTTCGGTCAGACGGCGCGCGGCAACACCCCGCGCCGGCGTGCCAGCACCTGGCGCACCACCAGCTTTTCCAGTTCCACGATCACGAACACCGCCAGGCCAAAGGCCAGGATGCGCGCCCAGTCGTCCGCGCCGATGGCGGTGGTCCCGAACAGGGTGTGCATTACGGGCACGTAGGTGAACGCCAGCTGCAGCAGCACCAGGACCCCGATGGCCAGCCACATCGCGCGCGAGCGGAACAGCTCGCCGCCCGGCAGCACCGGTTGATGGATCAGACGCAGATTCAGCAGGTAAAAGGCCTGCCCGGCCACCAGGGTATTGATCGCCACGGTACGCGCGACCTCGTCGGCCACCCCGGCCAGGGTCTCCATGTAGACGAAATGCCCGAAGGTCCCGGCCCACAGCAGCAACGCCACGAACGGGATGCGCCAGAGCAGGAACCCGGACAACAGGGGCGTGTCCGGCGCCCGTGGCGGGCGCTGCATAACACCCGGCTCGGCCTTCTCGAAGGCCAGCGCCATGGCCAGGGTCACCGAGGTCACCATGTTGACCCACAGCACCTGCACCGGGGTCAGCGGCAACGCCAGCCCCATCAGGATCGCCATCATGATGGTCAGCGACTGCCCGGCATTGGTCGGCAGCATATGCAGGATGGCCTTGCGGATGTTGTCGTAGACCGTCCGGCCCTCCTCCACCGCATGCGCGATGGAGGCGAAATTGTCGTCCGCCAGGACCATCTCGGAGGCCTCCTTGGCCGCCTCGGTCCCCTTGCCCCCCATGGCCACGCCAACATCCGCCCGCTTCAGCGCCGGGGCATCATTCACCCCGTCGCCGGTCATCGCCACGATACGCCCGCCCTGCTGCAGGGCACGCACCAGGCGCAGCTTGTGTTCCGGCGAGGTCCGCGCAAAGACGTCCGTACGCTCCGCGGCGTCGGCCAGCGCCGCCTCGTCCAGGGCATCCAGCTCGTGACCGGACCGCGCCTCGGCCTCGCGGCCCAGGCCCAGCTGCTCGCCGATCGCCCGGGCGGTCGCCAGGTGGTCGCCGGTGATCATCTTGACGTCGATCCCCGCCGCGCGGCACTCAGCCACCGCGCGGATCGCCTCGTCGCGTGGCGGGTCGATGATCCCCAGCAGGGCGAGCAGGGTAAAACCGCCAGCCTCGACATCATCGAAACGCAGCTCGCCGTGATCGGGTTCGGTGTCGCGCACGGCCACGGCCAGCAGGCGCTGACCGCGGGCCGCCACGGCCTCCATGGCGACGTGCCAGCGCTCGCCATCCAGCGCCTCGCGGGTCTCGCCATCTACCTGCTGCTCGCTGCAAAGCTCCAGCACGCGCTCGGGCGCCCCTTTCAGGAAGATGCGGGCGTGACCGTCGTGGTCGTGGTGCAGGGTCGCCATGTAGCGATGATCCGACTCGAACGGGATCACGTCGGTGCGCGGCAGGCGTTCGCCTTCCAGGCGCGGGTCCAGCCCGGCCTTTTGCGCCAGCGTAATCAGGGCGCCCTCGGTCGGGTCGCCCTCCATCACCCAGTCGCCATCCTTCTGGTAGAGCCGGGCGTCATTGCACAGCAGCCCCGCCCGCAGCACCTCGCGCAACAGCGGGTCCTCGTCCGGGTCCAGACCCCGTTCCTCCTCGGAGAACTGCCCCTGCGGCGCATAGCCCACGCCGCTGACGAGGATCTCCCGGGTGGCCGTGCGCAGCGTCTGCGCCGTCATCTCGTTACGGGTGAGCGTGCCGGTCTTGTCGGAACAGATGGCCGAGACCGACCCCAGGGTCTCGACCGCCGGCAGGCGCCGGATGATCGCATTGCGCCGCGCCATCTTCTGCACCCCGATGGCCAGAGCGATGGTCATGATGGCGGGCAGGCCCTCGGGGATGGTGGACACCGCCAGGCTCGCCGCCGCGAGGAACATCTCGTCCAGCGGATAGCTGCGCACCCAGTAACCGAAGGCGAAGGTCGCCGCCGCGATCACCACGATCACCGCGGCCAGCCAGCGGCCGAACTGTTCCATCTGCCGGACCAACGGCGTCTCCAGCCCCTCGACCTCGCCGAGCATGGTGGAGATGCGTCCGATCTCGGTATGCTCGCCGGTGGCCACGACAACGCCCGCACCGCGGCCAAAGGCCACCAGCGTCCCGGAGAAGGCCATGCCGCGCCGGTCCCCAAGGTCGACCTCCCGTTCCACCGTGGCGGTATCCTTCTCGACCGCCACCGACTCGCCGGTCAGGACCGCCTCTTCCAGGCGCAGGTTCTTGGTCTCGAACAGCCGCAGGTCGGCGGGCACCCGGTCACCGGCCTGCAGGTGCACGATATCGCCGGGCACCAGCTCCTCGGCCGGGATCTCGCGACGCTCGCCTGCGCGCGTTACCACCGCGCGCGGGGACAGCATGCGACGGATGGCATCCAGGGCCTTCTCCGCCTTGCCCTCCTGGACGAACCCGATCAGCGTATTGATCAGGACCACGGCCAGGATCACGCCGGTATCCACCCAGTGCCCGAGCAGCGCCGTCCCCAGCGCCGCGACCAGCAGGATGTAGATCAGTACGTTGTGGAAATGGCGCAGGAAGCGCCGGACGACGCCCGCCCGCTCCGGCGGACGCAACTGATTGGGGCCAAAGTGCGCCAGACGTTCCTCGGCCACGACCGCCGACAGCCCCTCGCGGGCGGAGCCCCAGTGCTCCAGCGCATCATCGGCGGACCGGCTGTGCCAGGCGGGGGTCTCCCGGTTGTCACCCGGATCGGTAGGGTCGGGGGTATCGGTCATGGGCAACGCCCTGCTGTGTCAACGTCGCCCTATCGTCGCCCGGCGCCCGGGGGCCGGCAAGGCCCCGGACGCCGGGCAACCCGCCGGATCAGAACTGCATGCCCACCTTGCCCATCACGCGCATGTTGTCGGCATCGGCGCGACGGCCGTCGAAGCGGTCGCTCTCGGTGAACTGGTAACGCGCCTCCAGCCCCAGAAACCACTGCCGGTCCAGCTGGTACTTCAGGCTGCCACCCAGCTGGGCCGCCCACAGGCCATTGCGGTCGTCATCCAGCTTGGCCCGCACGTAGCCGATGCCGGGACCAAAGCCCAGCGACAGCCGTTCGTTCGGCTCGAACATCCAGTGGCTGTTCACCTCGGCGCTGGTCATCTTGAGCGGGTCGTCGCTGTAACGGCTCACGCTCAGATGATGGCGCAGCACGCCGGTGGCCGGCTGGAACAACTGACAGTTGGCGCCGATCTCGACCCCGTAGGCACCATCGCTGCTGGCATCCGACAGGTCCGGCGAGACCACACCGCCCAGCAGTGCCACGCTGGGCTCCATGCCGCGATCCACCGCGCTGGCCTGGGCCACCGGCATGGCCGCCAGCGCCCCCAGGGCGAACATCACCATCGTCTTACGGTACTGCATCGGGCACCTCCTGATTCGAATGAATAAGAAAACTCTAATGGTAGACCAGCCTGACGCGATCTTCATCACATCAGGCAGGACCCGGCGCTCGAAATGGAATTTTTCCCGGCCCCGGTGCATCCCCTCTGCCGAACCACGATCGCCGGAAGGCTTCGGGGATCCCCGCAAAAATCGAGGGAACCCTCAAGGGCCCGAGGGCTCGAAGGGGTTGAGCCCGCACGTATCCAGCGTGCGTCGTTCGCTCCAACTGGCAACAAGAAGAACCATCCATTCAGAAAGCAAACGGAGGACCTCATGTCCGATCAACCGAATGCGAACCGTCGTAAGTTCCTGCGCCAGGCATCCGCTGCCGTGGCGGCCATCCCGGTCGTCAGCATGGTGGGCATCTCCTCGGCCAAGGCCGATACGAAAGCCGAAGACGGCCATGCCCACAACTACGTGAACGATGCGGCCGACGCCGACCACGCGGACTACTCCGAAGGCGAGAAGTGCAAGAACTGCGCCTTCTGGGGCGGAGGTGATGACCAGTGGGGTCAGTGCTTCCACGCCGACTTCCAGGGCGTTCAAGTGAACGCCGACGGCTGGTGCGACGAATACGTCGGAGCCTGATCCCGGCCCGCATATCCGGTCCGCGCCCGCGGGCCGGATACTCCCTCTCATGTCCCTCCCCGGCCATGGCTTGCATCCCCGCCACACAACCCCGCAAGCTAGACACCTGATTTCGTAGACCGGCTCCGGCGGGCTCCGCCCTGTGGCCGAAAGGAAACTGCGTGTCCGACCCATTGACCCGGCTGACCCGCATCCCCGCCGGTAAGGCACCCGCCAATGCCAGCGGTTGCCACTGATGGATCTCTCGCTCGCCGGATTCACCGTCCTGTACCTGGTCTATGGCCTGGCCTTCTTCTCCCTTGGCGTAGTCGCTTTCGTCCTGCCCCGCGGGGACGGATCCCTGCCGTTCGCCCGACATTTCTGGCTGCTGGGTCTGTTCGGCCTGATCCATGGCGCCTACGAATTCCTCCAGGCCGCGGGCTTGCACTATCCGGCGGCGCGCGACCCGTGGCTCAATGCCACCTGGCAACTGCTGTCCTACCTGCCACTTCTGGAGTTCGGACGCCGCGCCCTGCTCGCGAGTCCATCGCGCCTGCGCCTTGACGCCCTGTGGCTTTATCCGCTGATCGCCGTCGCGGTGCTCCTGCTCGTCGGTATGGCCGAGGACCCGGCGCGCGGGCTGGCCAATGGCGGGCGCTACCTGGTCGGCCTTCCGGGGGCCGTACTGTCCGGCCTGGCGTTCTTGCTTCTGCTGCGGGGGTCCCTCCAGCGCACCGCCGACGCCGACGATCATGCCAGCCAGTACCCGGCCCTGGCCGTCCTCGCCCTGGCCTTCCTCGGGTACGCCCTGATCACGCCGTTTCCGGGCACTGTCGACCCGGCTCTGCCCGAGTGGCTGCCGACCCATGCCGACTTCCTGGAGGCAAGCGGACTACCGGTGCAACTGCTCCGCATGTTCGCCGCCCTCCTCGCCGTCATCGGGATGATGACCCTGACCCGCTCGCTGGGCACCCAACAGGGCGACGACTTGCTGCGGGTACTCGACACCATCGACGGCTTCGTCTATCGCTGCCGCAACAACCCGAACTGGGACGTGATCAACGCCGAGGGCGCCCTGGAGGAGCTCACCGGCTACTCGCGCGAAAGGTTCTTCGCCGAACGCCTCAGCTTCAACGATCTGGTGCACCCTGAAGACCGCGACCGGGTCTGGCGCGAGGTATCCGAGGGATTGCAGCGGACCGGCCAGTACCAGATCCAGTGGCGCCTGATCGGACGCAATGGCGGGGAGCGCTGGGTGTTCGAGCGCGGCGCCGGGATCTTCGACGATCGCGGGCGCCTTAAGTACTTGCAGGGGCATGTTATCGATGCCGACGAACTGGTCACCACCGGCGAGACCCTGCGGGCCCGGACCGACGAACTGGAATCCTTTCGCTCGACCCTGGACCTGACTCTGGACGCGGTCTTCCTGTTCGACGTCGAGACCCTGCGCTTTATCTATGTCAATCAGGGCGCGGTGGACCAGACCGGCATCCCGCGCGAGGAACTGCTCGAACTCCACCCCTATGACATCAAGCCGGACTACCCCGAGCCGCGCTTTCGTCAGCTGATCGAGCCGCTGCGCCGCGGCGAGCGTGACCAGTTCCGCTTCGAGACCAGCCATCGCCATCGCGACGGCTTCGAGGTACCGGTCGAGATCTCCCTGCAACTGGTCGCCCCGCGCGGCGAGACCGCACGCTACGTGGCGATCTCGCACGACATCACCCAGCGCAAGCGCAACGAGGAGGCCCTGCTCCAGGCCCTGTCCGAACTGGAAGCCTCGCGCGACGAGCAAACGCGCCTGCTGGAACTGACCCGGCGGGAGCAGGGGCGCATGGCCGCGCTGCTCTCGGCGATGAGCATCGGCATCCTGTTCGAGGACCGCGAGGGCCGGGTGGAATACGTAAACCCGGCCTTCCGGCGCATGTGGGCCATCGGCAGCGAGGTGGAACTGGTGGGTCGTCCCTCGCGCGAGGTACTGGAACATTCCACCCACCGCTTCGCGCGGCCGGATCACGCCTCGCGCCACGTGCTGCACGTGCTGGATACCCACGAGATCAGCGAACGCTTCGAGGTCGACCTGTACGACGGGCGCATCCTCACCCAGGTCTCCTACCCCGTCCACGACACCGACGAGCGTTCCATCGGTCGACTGTGGCTGTACGAGGACGTGACCCACGAGCGCCAGACCGCCCAGCAACTGGTCTACCTCGCAGAACACGACGCGCTGACCGGCCTGTACAACCGCCATCACTTCCAGAATCGCCTGGAACACGTGATCCACAGCGAGCGGCGGCGCAACGGGCGCTTCGCCCTGCTGTACTTCGATCTCGACGAGTTCAAGACCATCAACGACACCTTCGGCCACCGGGCCGGGGATACCGTGCTGGTGCGCGCCGCCGGCGAGATCGCCGCGCTGGTACGCAGCCAGGACATCTTTGCCCGCCTGGGCGGCGACGAATTCGCGATCCTGGTGGATCGCGAGTCGGAGCAGGAGCCGATCGAACTGGCCGAACGCGTGGGCCGCGCGATCTCGGCGATCCCGTTCCGCTTCCGCGGCCAGAACTACCGGCTCACCGCCAGCATCGGCATCGCCCACTTTCCGGAGCATGGCGACAACGTCGAGGACCTGGTGGCCCACGCCGACACCGCGATGTACCAGGCGAAGGACCTGGGCAAGAACACCTGGGCGGTATTCGACCGCAGCCGCAATACCGCCGAGCACATGCTGGAACGGATGTCCTGGAGCCAGCGCATCGGCACCGCGCTGGAGCAGGGACACTTCGAGCTGCATTACCAGGGGATCTACGCGGTCGGCGATGGCCACCTGCACCACATGGAGGCCCTGGTACGCATGCGCGACCCGGCGTCCCCGGAGGAAATCGCCATGCCCGGCCAGTTCATCCCGATTGCCGAGAAGACCGGGCAGATCCTCGACATCGACCGCTGGGTGATCCGCGAGAGCATCCGCCGACTGGCCGGGGACCCGGCCATCCCCGGGATCGCGATCAACATCTCCGGCCGCAGCTTCGACGAGCCGGGACTGCCGCACTACATCGCCCACCAGCTGGAACAGCAGGGGGTCGAACCGCGACGGCTGATCATCGAACTGACCGAGACCGCGGCGGTCTCCGAGATGCAGGATGCCCAGCGCTTCATCGAGGCGTTGCAGCACACCGGCTGCACCGTCTGTCTGGACGACTTCGGATCCGGGTTCTCCACCTTCGCCTACCTCAAGTACCTGGGCGTGCAGATCCTGAAGATCGACGGCATGTTCGTGCGCGACCTGCCCAACAACCGCGACAATCAGGCCTTCATCCGCGCGATGGTCGACGTCGCCCGGGGCCTCGACAAGCAGACCGTCGCCGAATGCGTGGAAGACGGCCCGACCCTGGAGATGCTGGCCGAACTGGGCGTGGACATGGCCCAGGGCTACCACCTGCACCGCCCGTCACCGGAGCTCCCCACCGCCCGTACATGAACACTCCGATGGGGTGCGCACACCCCCTCAGTCATCCGTTATGGGCAGATACTCGTCGCGGCCCGCGGCCGGCTCCTCGAAGCGAAACCCCACCCCCGCAGGGGCGACCCGGAACACGCCCCGCGCGCGGACCCAGCCCTGATCCAGCACCGTGGCATCCACCCGTTCGAACAGCCGCTGCAGTGCGCGCGCGGTCGCGGCGCGGCGGGCGTAGTCCAGCCCGTGACGCCCCCAGGCCTCGCGCGCGCCCGCCGCGAGCCCCCAGCCCGTCGCCACGAACCCGGCAAGCCACAGCGCGCGCAGGACACCGTCACCCCACTGCGCGCGCAGTTGGGCCATGCCGGCGCGCGAGTCCGAGGCCGCCTCCACCGCCGTCACCAGGGACGCGGGCAGCAGTTCGCGCCAGTCGCCGCTTTCGAAGGCCCCCGGCAGCAGGTCCTCGTCGATGATCTGCACGAAGTCCGGCACCGGATCGGAGCCGGTACGTTCCGCCAGCTGAATCAGCGCCCCCGCCTCGTCGGTATAACCGGACAGGGCGAAGCCGCACAGGTGATGGTCGACGATGTCATGCACGAACACCGAGGTCGGGATACGCTCGCCGGTATACGGGGTCGCCGCGATCACGTCCGCGCCACGCCCCGGCAGATCCAGCTTCCAGCCACGCACCCCAAAGCCATCCTCCCAGGCATCCGCGTACTCCGCGGGAATGGATACGCCGGCGGCGTCAGTGGCCACATGCATGTCGGGAATTCGGGACATCGGCTTGTGCCCTCCTGGACGATTGCTCCTTGCACTTTACCGACCGGTCAACTAGTGTGCAAAGGCATGACAACGCCTCCGACCCCAACCCCGACCCACCGGGCCCGCGGCGACAGCCGCAACGCACTCCTGACGGCTGCGCGCGAACTGATCGTCGGTCGCAGCTACAGCGCCGTCGGCATCGCCGAGATCTGTGCCCATGCCGGCGTGCGCAAGGGCAGCCTGTACCACTTCTTCCCCGGCAAGGAGGCGCTCACCCTGGCGATGCTGGACGCCCTCTACGCGGACTTCGAGCGCGAGGTGCTGATCCCGGGGCTCGCCGGCGCCAACGGCCTGCACGCCCGGATCGAGGCGTTCGTCCATGCGATCCACGCCTTCGAGGCTCGCATGCAGGCGGAATCCGGCCAGTTGCCCGGCTGTCCCTTCGGCAACCTGGCCGTGGAGATGGGGACCCACAACCCGCCCCTGCGCCGGGCGATTCGGGGGCACCTGGACGCCGTCACCGCCCATTTCCGTTCCGTATTGGACGAGGCCGTTCAGGACGGCGAACTACCCGGCTATACCAACACCGAGGCGCTGGCCGAACAGTGGCTGGCCCTGATGGAAGGGATCCTGGTGATGGCCAAGGCCGACCAGGACCCGGCGACGGTCCTGCGCCTGGGCCCGGCGCTGGTCACACTCCTGACCCACTCGCCCCCGGAGGTACCCCATGCGCGATGAACGCTTCCCCCTGCACGACGCCGCCAGCGCCCCGGAGGCGCAAGCCGTATTTGACCGGGCCGAACAGACCTTCGGCATGGTCCCCAACCTGATCCGCAAGATGGCCAGCGCGCCGGCCCTGGCCGAGGCCTACCTGGCGCTCCACGACCTGCTGCAGAAGACGTCGCTGAGCCCCACCGAACAGGGCGTCCTGCTGCTGACCGTCAGCCGCTACCACGAATGCGACTACTGCATGGCCGCGCACAGCATGACCGGTCGCATGACCGGCGTACCCGACGACTTCATCGCCGCGCTGCGCGAGGACCGCGTGATCGACGACCCTCAGCTGGAGGCCCTGCGCCAGTTCACCCGCGCCATGCTCGAACAGCGCGGCTGGGTTGACGAGCCCACCCAGCAAGCCTTTCTGGACGCCGGGCACACTCCCGCGCAGATGCTGGAGGTCATCCTGGCGATCGGCCTGAAGACCCTGTCCAACTACACCAACCACATCGCCGGCACCCCGGTCGACGCGCCCATGGCCAGCGAACGCTGGAGCGCAACCGCGCGTTGACCGCGCATGCCGTAGCCGATGATGCGATTGCGGCATGCACCGCGCAGCGGCAAGGTAGGGCCTCTCTCCCGACCGCCAGCCCGCCTGCATGCCGCCACGCTCGCGCATCCTCCTGCTCTCCGCCTACCGGGCCGACAGTCACGCCGCCTGGGTCGACTGGCTGACCACGACCTTCGGTCAATTCGACTGGGAGGTGCTGGAACTGCCCGGGCGGCACTTCCGCTGGCGCATCCGCGGCAACCCGGTCTCCTGGCTGGACCGGCTCGCGGGCGTGGAGGCCGATGCGGTCATCGCCACCTCGATGGTAGACCTGGCCACCTTGCGCGGCCTGCATCCGTCACTCGCCCGGCCACCCACGCTGTACTACGTGCACGAAAACCAGTTCGCCTACCCGGTCGGCCGCGACCAGGTGGATTCCGTGGACCCCCAGATGGTGCAGATCTACGCGGCACTGGCGGCGGACTGCGTGGCCTTCAACTCCGCCTTCAACCGCGCCTCGTTCCTGGATGGCATGGACGCCCTGCTCTCGCGGATGCCGGATCATGTCCCTGAAGGCCTGCGCACCCGGCTGCAGGCACGCAGCGAGGTCCTGCCCGTCCCGGTCGCGCCACCCACCGCGGCGGACAACCCGCGCGATCCGCGCCTGATCCTGTGGAATCACCGCTGGGAGTACGACAAGGCGCCGGAGGTGTTCGTCGAGGCGCTGCTAAGGCTGCGGGAGGCCGGCGTGGACTTCCGGCTCGCCCTGCTGGGGGCGCGGCCCGCGCAACCCCCCGAGGCCCTGCAGCGACTGCGCGCCGCCCTCGGGGACCGCATCGTGGCGGATGACAAGCTGCCGCGCCGGGAATACGAAGACCTGCTGGGCCGCGCGGGCATCGTCGTCAGCACCGCCCTGCACGAGTTCCAGGGACTCGCGGTACTGGAGGCCACGGCCGCCGGGGCGACGCCACTGGTCCCGGATGCCCTGGCCTACCGCGAGCAATATCCAGACACTTGCCGCTATCCCGCCGGCGATGGCGCGGCCCTGACCGAGCGCCTGCGACATTGGCTGCAACAGGGAACGCCGCCGGCACCGGACGTGCGCGCCTGGCTGCCGGCTCGGCTGGAACCGCGCTGGCAGCAGGCGCTGGATGCACTGGTCTCGGGCAACGCCCGCCGGCCCGGGATCAGTCGCGCCTGACCACGATCCGGTCGGACGGGAGCTCGTCCTCGGCCACGAAGACCGGGCGGATCACGTCGCGGTAGTTGCGAATGCGCTGCACGTAGTACACCGGCTGGTAGCCGCGAGCGTAGCCGAAGCGCAGGTTCTGGTAGTAGCGCTCCTCGGTCAGCAGCGGCAGGGTCTCGCGCATGTCGGCCCAGCGATCCGGATCACGCCCCAGCTCGCGCGCCAGCCGGCGCGCATCCAGCAGGTGCCCGCGGCCGATGTTGTAGGCCGCCAGCGCCAGGTAGGTGCGGTCGGGCTCGTCAATGTCGTCGGGCAGCAGTTCGTGCTGGCGCTGCAGGTAGCGCGCCCCGCCGTCGATGCTCTGCACCGGGTCCAGGCGATCCACCCCCAGGGACTCGGCCGTGCGCTGCGTCAGCATCATCAGACCGCGCACACCGGTGGGGCTGCGGGCCTCCGGATCCCAGTGCGACTCCTGGTAGGCCAGGGCCGCCAGCAGATCGGCCGGCAGATCGGTGCGTTCGGCCGCCTCCTCGAAATACGGCCGGTACTGCGGCAGGCGGTCCTCGATGCGCCGGTTGAGCGCCCGCAGGTCGACAAAGTCGAACTGATCGATGTAGGCGTAGTAGCGCTCGTCCACGAGTTCGCGCAGTTCCCGGCCGCCATCACCTTGCATCCAGTCGCCCGCCAGTTCAGCCAGCGCCTCCTGGTCCGGCTGTACGTACCAGCCCAGGGTGCGCGGCTCGGACAGATCGAAGGCAATGTCGAGATGCGGGAAGGAGCGGCGGTTGTAGCGCACGATATGCGAGTCGGCCACGGTGCAGTCGATCTCCTGCCGGGCGACCTGCGCCATCAGCCGCTCGGTACCGATCTCGCGGACCTCGAACCCGGCCGCTTCCGGAAGCACTTGCTCCAGGGTCTCCACGTAGCTGCTGCCGGCCGAGACCACCAGATCCACCGAGCCCAGGTCGTCCGCCGATTCAGGCATGGCATCGAAGTCGCGATGGCAGACCACCTGCTCGGTGATCTCCATGTACTCCGGGCCGCGTCGGAAGCGCTCGTCCCGCGAGGCGAGATGGGTCAGCCCCGCCGCGGCCATATGCGCCTCGCCGGAGGCCAGCGTCTCGAGCACACCGGAGACCGATTCGGCCATGACCCACTCCACCTGCCAGCCATGCGCCTGGGCAAAGCCCTCGACCAGATCATGCTCCGTGCCCGCCGCTTCCAGATGCTGGTCAAAGTACCAGGTGGTGGGGGCATTGCGGGTCACTACGCGCAGCGTGCCGGTCTCCTCCACCGGCGCCAGCCGCTCGCCGGCGCTGGCATTCGAGACCATCGAGTCGGATTGCCCGTCCTCGGCGCCACAACCCGCGAGCAGCACCAGCAGCGCGGCGGGCAGCAGCGCGCGGCCCTGTCCGCGGGATGACGGGCGCCAGCCCGCGGCGGCGCGATCATTCGGTTCATGCATTCCGGTTTCCTTCCCGTCGACAGGCCGCGCGGATTGGCTGACCCCGTCCATGACGGATCCATGAATGTCCGATACAGAGACTAGGGTTTTGCGGAATGGTTCTCAAAAATACCCACGACGAAGGGGTTGCCATCCATTGCGGAGGCCACCGCTGATGGGCGGCCCAGCCGCGTGCCCTGTACAGTCGAAGCCTCCGTCACCGTGCGATTCGGGGAACGCAGCGACCTCGGCACACTCCAACACTCCGTTACCCGCAAGGAGCGCGACATCATGGCCGTCGAATCCCTTCTCCTCCTCCTGCTCATCGGCGGCATTGCCGGCTGGCTTGCCGGTCTGCTGGTGCACGGCTCCGGGCAGGGCATCCTGCTCAATATCGTGGTCGGCGTGATCGGGGCCTTCCTCGGCGGCTGGCTGTTCACCCAGCTCGGGGTCCAGGCCGGCGGGCTGATCGGCAGCCTCGCCGCCGCCACCGTCGGCGCCGTCCTTCTGCTGGGCCTGCTCCGGCTGATTCACAAGGCCTGACCGATGACCCAGATCCTTGGAATCATCCTGCTGGTCGGGGGCCTGATCGCCGCCATTGTGGGCCTGCAGGATGCCTTCGGCATGCGCGAGCGCGCGGCACGCCTGATCCTCGGTCGCTTTACCCGGCGCACCCTCGCGCTGCTGGTCGGCGGCGGCATGGCCGCGCTGGTGGGCCTGATCCTGGTGACCTGACAGAAAAACGTGATGCGGTTGGCATCATCTTCCCGGAATCGGTAGTGTCCGCTGCGGGGAGTCCGCGCCGCGCGCGCCAGACCGACCGCGGCCTCCCTCCAGAACAAAACAACCAGGGGGAGACCGCATGACCTTGAAGCCTTCGCGCCGTCTGGCGCTTGCCGCCACAGTCAGCACCGTCCTGTTCGCCGCGCCCACCACGCTGATGGCGGCCGGGTTCTACATCCAGGAACAGGGGGTCTCCGGTCTCGGACGCGCCTATGCCGGAGAGGCCGCCATCGCCTCCGATGCCAGCACCATCTATTTCAACCCGGCCGGCATGACCCGTCTGGAAAGCAACGAGGTGCAGGCCGGTGTGCACCTGCTGATCCCGAATGCGGAGGTCAACCAGCGCAACACCCAGATCCCCGGCCGCGACAGCGGAAACCCCTACGACCCGACTCCGGTCCCCAACCTGTACTGGGCGGAGCAGTACTCCGACCGCGTCTGGCTGGGCTTCGGCCTCAGCGCGCCCTTCGGCCTGAAGAACGAATACAACGACGACTTCTTCGCCCGCTACGACTCGCTGGAATCCGATCTGCGCGTGCTGAACCTGCAGCCCAGCATCGCCTTCGAGCTGACCGACCGGCTCTCCATCGGCGGCGGCCTCGACCTGCAGTACGCCGATGCCACGTTGCGCAGTGCCACTCCGGATCCAGCCGGTCTCGATCCGGATATCGACGGGGAATTCGAACTCGAGGGCGACAACTGGGACGTCGGCTTCAACATCGGAATGCTGTTCGACGTGACTGACGACACCCGCCTGGGTATCCATTACCGTGAAGGCGTCACTCACACCCTTCAAGGCACGGCAACCGCGACACTTTCCACGAACGACCCCCGCCGAGCAGTGGTTGGCGACACAATTGTGCAGGGCGGGCAAGCGGACCTGAAGCTGCCCGACATCGCCTCCATCGGCATCCGCCACCGCTTCAGCGAGCACTGGACCGGACTCGCGCAGTACACCTGGTTCAACTGGTCGAGCTTCGACGAGATCCGCATCGAACTCGCGACCGGCGATCAGGTGCTGGAACAGAACTACCGCAACAGCTACGCCCTGGCGGTCGGGGCCGAATACGAAATGAACCCGCGCTGGACCCTGCGCGGCGGCATCCAGTATGACCAGACCCCGACCCAGACCGACGGCCGCAGCACTCGCACTCCGGATGGCGACCGCACCTGGTTCTCCTTTGGCGCCAGCTATGCCAGCAGCGACCGCCTGACCTTCGACCTCGGCTACAGCTACATCCACATCGCCAGCGAGGATCTGGACATCACCCGCAGCTTCAACGGGACCGAAATCAACATGCAGGGCACCACCAAGGGCCACGTCCACGTGCTGTCGGCCGCCATGCGCTACCACTTCTAGGGAGACGCTGATTGAATCGCACGTCCGCGCTCAAGTCGCTTTTGCGTGCGAACAAGGCGCGGTGACTGCCGTGCAGTCATTCTGCACAAGGGAACCGCAACGCCGTGCGCGCGCAAAAGCGGCCGAGCCCCTGCTTTCAATGAGTTGCGGGGTTGGTGCCCCCTGTTCCCCGATCCTGCGTTGCGCCGTTTGCGGGTAGAACCACTACCCGCTGCACGACGCGCCTTGTCTCGGAAAACAGGGGGCACCAACGCGGACGTGCGATTCAATCAGCGTCTCCCTAGTACCGCCACCGATACCGGGGCCGGGCATTCGCCCGACCCTGGCGCTCACCGCGCAAGCTCCACGTCGCAGGCCGCCGCCAGCGCGCGGCGGTCGGCCTCGCTCAGGTCGCGCCGTCCGGCATTGGCCTCCCCCAGCATCGCATGCATCACGGCCGCCGGGTCGTCCACGTGATCGATCCCCAGGGCATGACCCAGCTCGTGCGCCAGCGTCAGGCGCAACTCATCGGCGTCACTCGCCTTGAACACGGTGATCGAGCGCCGCGCCCCGTGCTGCTCGTACACCGCCATGTCGAAGGCCCCGGTCGTACCGATCTCGCGGTTGAGCTCCGCGACCCGATCGTTGAACCCATCGATCTCGCGCTCCAGTGCCCGGATGTCGCGGTTGAGCTCGTCACGGCGCTGTTCCAGCGTGCGCCGGCGCTGATCGAGGTCGTCACCGGCGCGGTCCAGCGCCCGGCGCTGCCGCTCCAGACGTTCGCGGTTCCCCGCGCTGTGCGCCATGCGACCGGCATTCCAGGCGGCCACCGCCTGCTCGTATTCACGCTGGCGCGCCTGGAAATCCTCGAGATGACGCTGATAGCCCGCGGCATCCGCCGCCAGCGCCGAGTGGCGATGATCCAGGCGCTCCTCGCGCTCGGCGATCCCCCGCTGGAGGCGGTCCAGTTCCGCGCGGGCACGGTCCCGGCTCTCGGCTCCTGCCTGGCGCTCGTCGAACACCAGCCGCACCGGCATACCCTCGTCGTCACGCTGGCGGAAGAGCACGTCCGGCGTCTGCCCGTCCCACATCCGGACGGCCGCATCCAGGGCCGTCTGCACCGCGTCGCGCTCCAGGCGGAAGCGCGGATCCACGCCCGCCAGGTGCAGGGTGACCGGCACCTCGCAGCGCGGCGCGGCCAGGTGCGCGTGCCCGCCGGACGAGCCCGGCAACGGCCCCTCCTGCCACAGCACACCCCCCAGCGCGAGCGCGCCGACACCCCCGACCAGCCACAACGGCAATGCCATCGCGTTCCCTCCGAGTGAATCCTTGTAGAACCACTGATCAATGTTTCCTTAAGGTGCCAGTGCGCGGTCGCGGAGACCAGCGTTTGCCCCGTCATGGCGGGGCAGGCACCATTGAACGATCGCCTTACCCCGTTTCAGGAGACTGTCATGCTGCGCATCCTTTTCGCCGCCCTGCCCCTCGTGGCCCTGCCGCTGGCCGCCCAGGCCGACACCCCGAACATCCAGCCGGGCCTGTGGGAGAACCAGAACACCATGATCATGGAAGGCATGGCCGGGATGCCGGACCAGACCGAGACCACGACCGAGTGCGTCACCCAGGAAGAGATCGATCGCGGCGAGAACATCATCGAGGCGCCGGAGGGCTGCACGCTGGACCAGATGGACATGACCGCCGACCGCATGGACTACACCATGAGCTGCACCGACCCGCAGGGCGGCCAGATGCAGATGGAGGGCAGCATGCGCTTCATGGGCGATCGCGCCGAGGGCGAAATGACCAGCGAGATGGACACCCCGATGGGCCCGATGAACGTGCGCATGGAAATGCGCGGCCAACGCATCGGCGACTGCTGACCCCCCCTGTATTCACCACGAAGCACACGAAGACACGAAGAAGGGCCAGGTCAAGAGCCTGTCTACCACAGAGGTCACGGAGGACACAGAGAGATAAAGGGGGCATATAGGGCGGGCGGCTGACCCTGATCGCCGCTCGCCCTATTTCAGCTCAACGGGATGGCAGGCTGTTCCGGAGCAAGCGGGAAGCAGTTCCTGGTCCCGATCTGATCTCAACGGATCATTCCATTGCCCCTCCCCTTGAAGCCTTTCGGATTTCTCCGTGGTCTCTGTGCACTCCGTGGTCAATCCGACTTTGAATTTCTTCGTGCCTTCGTGTGCTTCGTGATAGCCACGCCCTGAAAGAGCTACGTCCTGCGCCAGAGGAGGATCTGGTTGTTGGCGGGGAGGTCAATGACCGCCTCGGGTGCGAGTCCGGCGGCGGTGGCGAGCGCGTCCAGGTCGGCGCGGTCGCGCACGCCCATGCCCGGGTCCTGCGCCCGCAGCATCTGGTCGAAGCGCGCGTTGGATTCGGCAGTGTGGGCGCCGTCGTGGGCGAACGGGCCATACAGGGCGAACAGCCCGTCCGGCGCCAGCACCCGAGCCACGCCGGCGAACAGCGCCTCGACCGCCGGCCAGTGCATGATGTGCACGGTGTTGGCGCTGTAGACGTATTCGAACGGCCTCTCCGGCCAGGGGTCCCGCAGCACGTCCAGTGGCCGTGCCGGCCGCAGGTTGGGCACGGCGGCATCGCGCCGCCAGGCCTCTACACCGGGCAGATTCTCGGCCACATCACTGGGATGCCAGTCCAGGTGGGGAAGCGCCGCGGCGAAGTGCACCGCGTGCTGCCCCGTTCCGGCGCCAATCTCCAGCACCCGACCGTGGGCAAGAAAGCGCTCGCGCAGCACCTCCAGGATCGGCGCGCGGTTCTGTTCCGCCGCCGGGGCATAGGGCTTGTCACTGGCCATCGTATCCATCCATCCGGAAAAGCAGGCCGGGTATTCTGGACGCCTCGCGAGCGCACTGCCATGATCGGGAGACACCTTTTCCCAGGCACCCTGCCGATGCCCCGCTCCCGGTTATCCCTGCCCCTCGTACTCGTCCTGCTGCTGGTTCTGGCCGGCGATGCCCTGGCGCGAGAGATGGCCACTGATCCGGATCGCCTGCTGCCGGTCGAGCTGGCCACCGTCGGGGTGGACGCCAACTCCGGCGCCCCCATCGCGTTGCTGCGCCACCCGGCCTCCGGCGAGGTGGTGCCCATCGTGATCGGCACCGATCAGGCCCGCGCGATCCTGCTCGCGATGCACGAGGTCCCGCTGTCGCGCCCGCAGACCCACGATCTGATGATCGACCTGCTGGAGCAACTGAACGCCCGCCTGGAGCGGGTGATCGTGGACGGCCTGGAAAACGGCACCTATCTCGGCTGGCTGGAGGTGCGTGTGGCCGGCGACGACGAGCCGCGGATGATCGACACCCGTCCCAGCGACGCGCTCGCCCTGGCCGTTCGCAGCGGGGCGGCGATCCACGTCGCCCCGGAGATCCTCGAGGCGGAGGTGCCCTTCGACTACACGCCGCCGGGCGAGGACGAGGTCGTCACCGCCCTGGGCATCACCGTAGTCGAGGCCCGCGACGACCTGCGCGAGGCCCTGCAACTGCCCGACGAACCCGGCGTTCTGGTCAGCCGCGCGACCGGGCGGGCCGCCACCGCGGGACTGAGCCACGGGGCCCTGATCCTGGAGGTGAACGGCCGCGTGCCCGCCACCCCGATGGACTTCCTCGAGGCGGTCTCGGCTACCGCCGATGGCGCGGAGGCCGAAATCCGCTTCTGGCTGGACGGCGACACCCGGACAATCACCCTGCCCACGGACGTCCCCGCTATCGAGGAGTCCGACGACGCCCTGACCGTCTGAGCCAAGTCGGAACGGACGTGGATCAGTCCCGCTGCGGTAACCGCGGGCGCAACCAGTCGAGCGTGGCGGTGGTCGCGGGATCGTGTGCAGCGGGTGTCGCCCCCGGCTCCAGATCCGCGAGGATCTGGCCGGCCAACTGCTTGCCCAGCTCCACCCCCCACTGGTCGAAGGCGTTGATACCCCACAGCGTGGCCAGCACGTAGATCTTGTGCTCGAACAGCGCGATCAGCGCGCCCAGCGTGGCCGGGTCCAGGCGTTCCAGCAGGATCAGCGTGCTCGGCCGGTTGCCGGGGAAGCTCCGGTGCGGCGCCAGGGCGTCGATCGCCTCCGGCGACTGTCCCGCCGCCGCCATCTCCGCGCGCACCGCGCCCTCGTCCTTGCCCGTCGCCAGCGCCTCCGCCTGCGCGACCAGGTTGGCCATCAGCAACGGATGCTGCGCCGGCAGGTCGTGCTCGGGGCGCGCCACGCCAATGAACTCGGCCGGGATGAAGCGCGTGCCCTGATGCAGCAGCTGGAAGAAGGCATGCTGGCCGTCGGTCCCCACCGCGCCCCAGACCACCGCACCGGTATCGTCCATCACCACCTGGCCGTCCAGCCCCACGCGCTTGCCCAGGCTCTCCATCTCCGCCTGCTGCAGGTACGGGGGCAGCAGCGACAGGCGTTCGTCGTAGGGCAGCACTGCGCGCGACTGCGCGCCCAGCAGATTCTGGTTCCACAGATCCACCAGCGCCATGCGTACCGCGGCGTTCTGCGCGATCGGCGCGCGCCGGACGTGCTCGTCCACGGCGTGCGCGCCGCCGAGGAAGGCACGAAAGCCGTCCATGCCCAGCAGCAGTGCCACCGGCAGCCCGATGGTGGACCACACGGAGTAGCGCCCACCGACCCAGTCCCAGAAACCGAACATGTTGTCCGGGTCGATGCCGAATTCGGTCACCCGCTCGCGCGCGGTGGACACCGCCACGAAGTGGCGCGCCACGGCCGAGTCGTCCGGTGCATGGCGCAGCAGCCAGGCGCGGGCCGCGCGGGCGTTGGTCAGGGTCTCCTGGGTGCCGAAGGTCTTGGAGGCGACGATGAACAGCGTGGTCTCCGGATCGGCCTCGCGCAGCACGGCGGAGAGGGCCGCGCCGTCCACGTTGGAGACGAACTGGACCGCCAGCGGCGCGCCTTCGGCCGTCGCCCGCGCATGCGGCGCCAGCGCCCGGCAAACCATGCGCGGCCCGAGGTCGGAACCGCCGATGCCAATGTTCACCACCCGCTGGATCGGACGTCCACTGTAGCCCCGGTGGGTACCGTCGTGGACCTGTTGCACGAAGGCCTCGACCCGGTCCAGCTGGGCATGCACCTGGGGCACGACATCGTGGCCATCCACCTCGCAGCGCGCCTCGCGCGGCAGACGCAGGGCGGTATGCAGCGCCGCCCGGCCCTCGGTGGTGTTGACCCGTTCGCCGGCGAACAGCGCGCGCAGCGCCTCCGGCACCTCGCAGGCCGCGGCCCGCTCGAAGAGCGCATCCCAGGCCGGGGCGTCCAGGCGCTGACGCGTCCAGTCCAGGCGCATGCCGGCGATTTCCTGCACATCCCGCTGCACCCGGTCGGGATCGCGCGCGAACAGATCGCGCAAGGTCTCGCCCTCCAGCCGGCGGGCCTCGACCCGCAGGGCACTCTCCATCCCCGTATCCCGTCCTGTCGTCATTCCATGCCCCCGCTTGTCCTGTTCCCCAGAGTGCCGCCCGGCCCCCTGCGTTACAATCCATAGAAACCATCCGGCGCCGCCGGTTCCGTTCCCGGGGAACTCTTCATGCGCATCCTGTTCGCCAGCAGCGAGGCCTACAGCCTGGTCAAGACCGGCGGGCTCGCCGATGTCAGTGCCAGCCTGCCCGCCGCCCTGCGCCGCCGACGCCAGGATGTGCGCCTGGTCCTGCCCGGTTATCCCGAGGCCTGCCGCAACCTGGTGGATGCCACCCCGCGCCCGGGTCCGGACAACGCCCCGTGGCAGCTCCTCGAGGGCCGCCTGCCCGGCACTCGCGTGCCGGTCTACCTGATCGACTGGCCGGAGTACTTCCAGCGCGCCGGCAATCCGTACAGCGCCAGCAACGGCATGGACTGGCCGGACAACGCCCAGCGCTTCGCCGGTTTCGCCCGCGCCATCGTCGCCCTCGCGCGCGACGAGGCTGGGCTGGACTGGACCCCGGAGCTGATCCACCTGAACGACTGGCAGACCGGCCTGGTGCCGCTGCTGCTGGACCCGGAGCGCACTGGCATCGAGCGCCCGCGGACCGTATTCACCATTCACAACCTGGCCTACCAGGGCCTGTTCCCGGCCAGCACACTGCAGGAGCTGAACCTGCCCGCGGACCTGTGGCACCCGGAGGCGCTGGAGTTTCACGACCAGCTGTCGTTCATGAAGACTGCCCTGGTCTTTGCCGACGCCATCACCACGGTCTCGCCGACCTATGCCCGCGAGATCCAGGAGCCAGCCTCCGGCATGGGCCTGGACGGCGTGCTGCGCGCCCGCGCCGCGGACCTGCACGGCATCCTCAACGGGGTCGACTACCGCGACTGGGACCCGGCGCGCGACCGCCATATTGCCGCGCGCTACAGCGCCGACGACCTCGCCGGCAAGGCCGCCAACAAGGCCGCGCTACAGACCCGCCTGGGCCTAGAACCGGACCCGGACATCCCGCTGCTGGGCCACGTCGGCCGCATGGTCGAGCAGAAAGGGGTAGACCTGCTGCATGCCGCCTGCACCCCGCTGCTGGAGGCCGGGCGCATCCAGCTGGCCCTGGTCGGCTCCGGCCAGAAGGACCTGGAACACGCCACCGGCGCCCTGGCGCGCGCCTATCCCGGCCGGGTCGGGGTGCACATCGGCTATGACGAGCCCCTGGCCCACCAGATCGAGGCCGGCGCCGACCTGTTCCTGATGCCCTCGCGCTTCGAACCCTGCGGTCTCAACCAGCTCTACAGCCTGCGCTACGGCACCCCGCCGGTGGTCCACGCGACCGGGGGCCTGGCGGACACCGTGGTCGACGCCACACCCGATCATCTGGACGCCGGCACGGCCACGGGATTCAGCTTCTCGCCGGACAGCGTGGCCGCCCTCGGCGGCGCGCTGGAGCGCGCCCTGGGGCTGTACGCCGCCCGCGGCGACGGCCGCTGGGAACAACTGATGCGCACCGGCATGGCCCGCGACTTCGGCTGGAACGCGAGCGCCGACGCCTATCTCGCCCTGTACCGCGAACAGCTCCCGCGCCGCAGCCGGCGTGCGAAGGCCGCATCTGCGCTATAATCGCGTCCTTTTCGCGACCTCCCGACCCCAACCGGCAAGCCCAGGCAGCGGCGATCGTCGTCCTGCGCGCACAGGCCCGATATGACTCGAAGCGATCAACACGACCGATTCCTGCCCAAGGACAAGGAACTGCGCGCCCGCGTGCGGCTGTTCGGGGAACTCCTGGGCAACGTGATCCACAAGCTGGAAGGCCAGGCGGTATTCGACGCGGTCGAAAAGCTGCGCCGCGGCTTTGTCAGCCTGCGCAAGAACGAGGACCCGGACCTGCGCCGCCAGCTGATGGCGGACATCACCCACTTCGACGCCGCGCTCACCGAGCGCGTGATCCGCGCCTTCAGCATCTACTTCAGCCTGGTCAACATTGCCGAGGAAGACCTGTTCTACCGCTGGCGCCGGGCCCAGGTCTCCAGCGGCGAACCGCTGTGGACCGGCTCCTTCGACCAGACCCTGCGCCAACTGCATGACGAGGGGGTCACCGCCGAGGAGCTGGAACGGCTGCTCAGCGAACTGCACTACCAGCCGGTCTTCACCGCCCACCCCACCGAGGCCCGTCGCCGGACCACGATGGAGAACCAGCGCCGCGTGTTCGAGACCGCCGACCGGCTGAACCAGCCCGGTCTGGGCGAGGAGGAACGCCGCCTCATCACCGAGGAACTGGAAACCCAGATCCAGATCCTCTGGCGCACCAACGAGGTACGGGTAAAGAAGCCGCAGGTCCAGGACGAGATCAAGTACGGTCTGTTCTACTTCGAGGAGAGCCTGTTCGAGGCCATCCCGCAGTCCTACCGCTTCCTGGAAAAGGCCATCCGCCGCATCTACGGCGTCCACCCGGACGGCAGCCTGCCGGTGCGGATCCCGGCCTTCCTGCACTTCGGTTCCTGGATCGGCGGGGACCGCGACGGCAACCCGAACGTGACCCCCGAGGTCACCGAACTGTCCTGTCGCCTGGCGATGGAGCAGGTCCTGCGCGAATACATCAAGCGGGTCAACCACCTGCGCAACGTGCTGACCCACTCGTCGTTCATGTGCCAGCCGTCGCAGGCCTTCCTCGACAGCCTGGACTCCGACGCCAACATCGCGAACGCGGTGTTCCAGGGGGCCTCCGACCGCTTCGAGAGCGAGCCCTACCGGCGCAAGCTCTACATCATGCGGTATCGCCTGCGCGAAACCCTGGACACGGTGGTCCGGCGGGTACATGGCGAGGCCGCGGTGCTTCCGACCAACAGCGCCTATGCCGACGCCCAGGCCTTCCTGAGCGACCTGAAGCTGATCCGCGACTCGCTGATCAGCCACGGCGACCGCAATATCGCCAGCGGCGCGCTGACCGATCTGATCCGCCTGGTCGAGACCTTCGGCTTCCACCTGCACCACCTGGACGTGCGCCAGGAATCCACCGTGCATACCGACGCGATCGCCGAGATCCTCGGCCAGCTGGCCCCGGACACCGACTACGCCGCCCTGGACGAGACCGGCCGCCAGCAGGCCCTGAGCGACCTGATCGCCGCCGAACAGTTGCCGGAACTGGACCGCGACGCCCTGGGCGAAGGCACCCGCGAAACCCTGCGCGTGTTCGAGGTCATCCAGGGCATGCGCCGCGAGGTCGGCCCGGATGGCATCGGGACCTACGTGATCTCCATGACCCACGCGGCCTCGCATGTGCTGGAGGTCCTGCTGCTGGGGCGCCTCGCGGGGCTGGCCGGAGACAACGAAGACGGCAACCCCTTCTGCCACCTGCGCATCTCGCCGCTGTTCGAGACCATCGAGGACCTCCTGCATGTCGAGGACGTCCTCGAGGGCCTGCTGTCCAACCCGGTCTACGCCCGCCTGCTGGCCGCCTCCGGCAACATCCAGGACGTGATGCTCGGCTATTCGGATTCCTGCAAGGACGGCGGCATCCTCGCCTCCAGCTGGAACCTCTACGAGGCGCAGAAGAAGATCGTCGGCATCACCGACCGCTTTGGCGTGCGCTGCCAGCTGTTCCATGGCCGCGGCGGCACCGTCGGCCGCGGCGGCGGCCCGACCCATGAATCCATCCTCGCCCAGCCCCCGGCCACCGTGCAGGGGCGCATCAAGTTCACCGAACAGGGCGAGGTGCTGTCGTACAAGTACTCCAACGTGGAGACCGCGGTCTATGAGCTGGGCATGGGCGCCACCGGTGTCATGCTCGCCTCGCGCAGCCTGATCCGGCCACCGCGCCAGGATCGCGACGACTACCGCGCCACCATGCAGGATCTCGCGCAATGCGGCGAGGATGCCTATCGCGAGCTGATCGACCGCACCGACGGTGTGCTCGACTACTTTTACGAGATCACCCCGGTGCAGGAGATCGGCTTCCTGAACATCGGCTCGCGCCCCTCGCACCGGCGCAAGACCGATCGCTCCAAGAGTTCGATCCGGGCGATCCCCTGGGTCTTCGGCTGGGCCCAGGCGCGCCACACCCTGCCCGCCTGGTACGGCATCGGCACCGCGCTGGAGCGCTGGCGTGGCGACGATCCCGAGCGCCTGGCCCAGCTCCAGCGCATGTACCAGGAGTGGCCGTTCTTCCGCTCGCTGCTGTCCAACTGCCAGATGGCGCTGACCAAGGCCGACATGCGCACCGCGGCCGAATACGCCCGCCTGTGCAGCGACCCGGAACTGGCCGAACGCATCTATGCCCGGGTCCGCGACGAGCACAGCCGCACCGTGACCGAGGTGTTGCGGGTCGCCCAGCTGGACGCCCTGATGGACGAGACCCCCCTGCTGGCGCGCTCGCTGCAACGGCGCAACCCGTACCTGGACCCGCTTAACAGCATCCAGATCCACCTGCTGCGCGAATCCCGCGAGTTCGACGCCGAGGCCGGAGACGATGCCGACAATCCCTGGCTGTCGCCCCTGCTGCGCTCGATCAACGCCATCGCCGCCGGCATGCGCAACACCGGCTGACCCTTACGGGAGCGCGAGCTGGCCGGTCCGATGGTCCGCGACCATCATCGCGTCAGGGAAACGCTGATCAATGTGCACATTGACCAGCGTTTCCCCTAGAATCCGGTCATGCGCCTGCTGCTCCTGATCGTTGCCATCGTCGCCGTGTTCCTCGCGGTGCGCACCCTGGTGCGCTCCAGCAGCAACCGCAAGCAGGTCTCCCGCGGGGAACGCCCCGAACGCCTCAAGGAAGGTGGCGCGGTGATCCGCTGCGCCTTCTGCGGCGTGCACGTGCCGGAGGCCGAGGCCTACCGCGACGGGGACCGCCTGTACTGCTCGCGCCAGCACGCCGAGGTCGACCGCAGCCGCTCGGACGCCGACACCCACAGCGAAGACGACTGATCCCCGCGCGCATGGACGGCCAGAACGGGGCGCACACGCCGATCGACGCCGACACCCGACGCTCCGCCTGGCTGTTCGCGCTCTACCGGGTCTTTGTCGCAGCGGTTCTGCTGCTGCTGGGCCTGTTCCCGGATACCCCGCTGGGACTGCATGCGGTCGCCCCCCAGTTCTATGTGGTGATCGCCACGGCCTACCTCGCCTTCGCGCTGGCCGCGGCCGGCTTTGCCCGGCGTTGCACCCGCAACCCGAACACCACCAGCCTCAGCCGCATCGCCCTGATCGGCGGCGCCGGGGACGGCATCGGCCTGATCGGGCTGCTGCTCGTCTCCGGTGGGGTCGGCACCGGGATCGGCCTCCTGCTGGTCCCGGCCCTGGTCGCCGCGGTACTGCTCTCCGGCGCGCGCTTCGCCCTGAGTCTGGCGGCCATCGCCACCCTCGCGCTGCTGCTGGCCGAGACGGTCAGCGCCCTGCTGCTACTCCACCCCGGCGAGAGCGCCATTACCCAGGCCGGGCTGCTGGGCGCCACCCTGTTCGCGGCCGGCCTGCTGGCACGCCACTTCGCCCGCCGGGCCGGCGAGACGCGCGCCCAGGTGGAACGCCAGGAGGCCGACCTGGCGAATCTGGCCGAGCTGAATGCCCAGATCATCGCGCGCATGGGTGCCGGGGTCATCGCGGTGGACCCGGATGGCTACATCCGTTCCATCAACGAGGCCGCCCGCCGCCTCCTGCCGCCACGGCCGGGGCGCCACCTGACGTCGCTGTCGCCCTCGGTGGCCCGCGTCATCCGCGAGTGGCAGCGCAGCGGCAGGCCCAGTACCAGCCAGCAGTTGCCGGGCGATCGCGACCAGCCGGCCCTGCGCATCCGCCTGGCCCCGCTGGGCGACCGCGGCGATCAGGGCACGCTGCTGATCCTGGAGGATGCCGCCGAGCTCCAGCGCCAGGCCCAGGCCAGCAAGCTTCAGGCCCTGGGCCGGCTGACCGCCAGCATCGCCCACGAGATCCGCAACCCGCTCGGTGCGATCAGCCACAGCGCTCAGCTGCTTGGCGAGTCACCGGACCTCGCGCCTCACGACCAGCGTCTGCTCGACATCATCAACAACCAGAGCAAGCGCGTAAACGAACTGATCTCCAATGTCCTCAGCCTGTCACGCCGGGACACCGGCGAGCGCGAACGCCTGAACCTGCAGGAGACCCTGGACCGCTTTGCCGAGGAGTTCTGCGGGGCCCTGCAACTGCCCCGCTCCACCCTGCATGCCCGGGTGGAACCGGGCGACTCCGAAATCCAGTTCGATCGCTCGCAGCTCAACCAGATCCTGTGGAACCTGTGCACCAACGCGCGCATCCACGGCGGTCACGACGAACCCGACAGTCCGCCCATCGTGTTGCGCGGGGGCGCCGGCCAGGTCGCCCGCGTGGTCAGCCTGGATGTCATCGATGCTGGTCCCGGGATCTCCACAGAACAGGAAAAGGACCTGTTTGAACCGTTCGTCTCCGGTCGCAGCGGCGGAACCGGGCTCGGCCTGTACATCTCGCGCATGCTGTGCGAAAACAACGGGGCCTCGCTGGAGTACATCCGGACGCCCACCGGCGGCTGCTTCCGGATCCTGTTCGCTCCCCTGGAAGACGAATCGCCAAAGGAACAAGGCGCATGAGTATCCGTCACGTGCTGGTCGTGGACGACGAGCCCGATATCTGCGAACTGCTCGAGATCACCCTGGCACGCATGGGCCTGGAAGCGACCACGGCCACCCGCCTGGAACCCGCCCGCGCCCTGCTCGCCGAACGCGACTTCGACCTCTGCCTGACCGACATGCGCCTGCCCGATGGCGACGGCCTCGAGCTGGTCCGCCACATCCAGTGCGAACGCCCGGAATTGCCGGTGGCCGTGATCACCGCCCACGGCAGCGTGGACACGGCGGTGCAGGCACTGAAACTGGGGGCCTTCGACTTCGTCAGCAAGCCGGTGGACCTGAAACAGCTACGCGAACTGATCGATGCCGCGCTGCGCCTGGAGACCCGTGGTCCCGGGCCGGAAGAAGGGCCCGATGACGCGACCACGCCGGCCCGCCCCGACGACAGTCCCCTGCTGGGCCATTCCGAACCCATGCAGCGCCTGCGAGCCACCATCCACAAGCTGGCCCGCAGCCAGGCGCCGGTGTTCATCTCCGGCGAATCCGGCTCCGGCAAGGAACTGGTCGCGCGCGAGATCCATCGCCTCGGGCCGCGCGCCGAGCGGCCGTTCGTCCCGGTCAACTGCGGCGCCATCCCCGGCGAGCTGATGGAGAGCGAGTTCTTCGGCCACCGCAAGGGCGCCTTTACCGGGGCAACCCAGGACCACACCGGCCTGTTCCAGTCCGCCGACGGCGGCACGCTGTTCCTCGACGAGGTTGCCGACCTGCCACTGCCGATGCAGGTCAAGCTGCTGCGCGCCATCCAGGAGCGAGCGATCAAGCCGGTCGGCGGCACCCGCGAGATCCCGGTGGACGTGCGCATCCTCAGCGCCACCCATCACGACCTCGAGAAGGCCGTACGCGAGGGGCGCTTTCGCCAGGACCTCTACTACCGACTGAACGTGATCGAGCTGAAGGTCCCCCCACTGCGCAACCGCCGCGGGGACATCGAGCGCCTGGCCGCGCGTATCCTGCGGCGCATCAGCGAGCAGTGGGAGATCGGCGACCTGGAACTGGCCCCCGATGCCCTCGCGGCCCTGCAGGGGCACGGCTTCCCGGGCAACGTCCGCGAACTGGAGAACATCCTGGAGCGCGCCGCCACCCTGTGCGAGGGTCGGCTGATCCACGCCGACAACATCGACCTTCCCGCCACTGGCCTGGGCACCGAACCCGTCATGGACCGCGCCCCGGACAGCCCGCCTGACCCCGACCACAGCGCCCGCAACGAGGCCGACCGCGCACTGGACGACCAGCTCGCCGCGCAGGAGCGCCAGGCCATCGCCACCGCACTGCAACAGACCGGCGGCAACCGTACGGCCGCCGCGCGCCTGCTCGGCCTCAGCTTCCGCCAGCTGCGCTACCGCCTGAAGAAACTCGGTATCGAGTAACGGTGGCGCGACCAGTCCGCCGCTACAGCAGATCCGCCCACTCGGTCAGGGCAAACCAGATCACGTAGCCGCCGTAGAGGATCAGAAAGATGATGCTGAGCACCGTGATCGGCCGAAACCCCTTGACGTCCACCTGGTAGGACACATCCTCCCCCTGCGCGCGGCGGCGGCGCACATCCATCCAGCGCGACACCCGCCACCAGACAAACAGCAGGATCAGGATCACGGTCAGGAACTTCAGCATCGCGGTTCGCTTCCTCGTCGGACGGCACTGAACGCGACACTACCCGAGAACGCCACCCTCCGCATTCTCTGATGACGGCCGCGCCTTTGCCCCGCAACCCTGGCGGGCAGAACGCTTGTGGGAGCCTGCTTGCAGGCGAAGCCCCCGCCAAACCCGGGCCTGCTACCCACGCCGCTTCGTATGCCGCGTGGCCGGCGCATTCCACGGATCCTCCGGCCAGGGGTGCTTCGGATAGCGCCCCTTCAGCTCGCGGCGCACCTCCGGATAGCCGTTCTCCCAGAAGCTGGCGAGATCCTGGGTGACCTGCACCGGACGCCGCGCCGGCGACAGCAGGTGCAGCACCAGCGCCACGCGGCCGCCCGCCACCCGGGGTGTCTCGTCCAGGCCGAACAGCTCCTGCAGCTTGACCGCCAGCACCGGCGGGTCCTGCGTGTAATCAATCCGGTGGGCGGAGCCGGAGGGGACCTCGATCCGCGCCGGTGCCTCCCGCTCCAGTTGCTGCTGGTGGTCCCAGTCCAGTCGCGCGCGCAGGATCGCCGCCAGATCCAGCCGCTCCAGGTCCCGACGCCGCGTGATCCCGGCCAGATACGGCCCCAGCCAGTCCTCGAGGGTCATCAGCAGCGCAGCGTCGCGCAGATCCGGAAAACCGGCCGCGGGCAGGGTCTCGTGCAGCAGCTGGATGCGCGCACGCAGCTGGGTCGCCGCGTCATCCCGGGGCAGCAGCGCAAGGCCCTCGCGGCGCAGCCGTTCGCACCAGCGCGGGATGGTGGCGGCGGGATCGTCCAGCACGACCATCTGCCGCTCCACCACCAGCGTGCCGATCCGCCGAACCCGCGCGTTTTCCAGCCGCGAGCCATCCTCCACCCAGTCGCAGCGCATCTCGCGGTGGAAGAGCTCCGGGGCCTCCTGCTCCAGTGCCGCCAGGTCCAGCATCACCGCACAGCGGATGCGGGCCTCGCGGTCGGCATCCGTGCAATCCACCGCGACCAGGTAGTCGGCATGCGCCAGACGCTCGCGCTCCGGCAGCCACGCGCCGCGGCCGTTCCCCATCACGAAGCGCCCGGCCACCTCGCCGCGGCGACGCGCGATACGCTCCGGCCAGGCCAGCGCCGCCAGCACGCCCAGCGCCGTGCTTTCGTCCAGTGCCGCCTCCGTACCCGCGGGGCGCTCCCCGACTCGTGCCAGCGCCTGTTCCAGACGCCGCAGGCCGGATTGCCAGACCCGGCTACCCGAGCGCCGCGCGTGCTCCAGGCGCGCACCCAGCTCCAGCGGCGCCTCCGGCCCGGCCACACCCGGTTCTTCCACGGCCACCGCCAGTTCGCAGGCCAGGCGCGCAAGCCCCCGCTCCCGGCCCCGCAACAGCATGTGGGCCAGGCGCGGGTGCGTCGGCAGGCGCAGCAGGGCACGGCCGTGCCCGGTCATCCGCCCGTCGGCATCCACCGCACCCAGTTCCGCGAGTACGGCCTGCGCGGAGGCCAAGCCCTGCGCGGGCGGCGGCTCCAGCCAGTCGAGCTCGGCCACCGCCTCGCCCCAACCGGCCAGCTCCAGGGCCAACGGCAGCAGGTCCACCTGCTGCATCCCCGGGGTCGCGTAGTCCGGGCGCGCGACCTCGTCGACCCGCGACCACAGGCGGATCGCTACGCCGGGCTCGGTGCGACCGGCACGCCCGGCCCGCTGTTCGGCGGCGGCCTTCGAGGCCGGGAGCGTCACCAGCCGCGAGAGCCCGGTCGCCGCATCGAAGCGCGGCTCGCGGGAGAGCCCCGCGTCGATCACCACGCGCACGCCCTCGATGGTCAGGCTGGTCTCGGCGATGTCGGTCGCCAGCACCACCTTGCGCTCGCCCGCGGGCGCCGGGCGCACGGCCCGGGCCTGCTCCTGCGCCGGCAGCCGGCCGAACAGCGGCGCGATCTGCGCCGGGCCGGCAGGGGTATCCATCTCCTCGCCCAGCCGCGTGGCCACCTCGCGGATCTCGCGCTCGCCGGGCAGGAAGACCAGGATCGAGCCCGTCTCCGCCGCCAGCGCGTCCCGCACCGCCTGCGCCACGCCGTCGGCCAGCGGCGCATCCTTCGCCGTCGGGACATAACGGACCTCGACCGGAAACTGCCGCCCGCGCGCGCGCAGCACCGGCACGGCATCCCCCTCCGGACCGGCCAGCAGCCGCGCCACGGCCTCGTCGTCGAGGGTCGCCGACATCACCACGATGCGCAGCTCCGGGCGCAGCAGCCGACGCACCTGCAAGGCAAAGGCCAGCGCCAGCTCGGCCTCGGGCCGGCGCAGGTGGAATTCGTCGAAGACCACGGTGCCGACACCTTCCAGCAGCGGGTCGCCCTGGATGCGCCGCAGGAACAGGCCATCGGTGACCAGCTCCACCCGGGTGCGATCCGAGACCTTCTGCTCGTCGCGCACGCGGTAGCCGACCGTCTGCCCGGCCGCTTCACCGAGCTGCCCGGCCATGTAGGTCGCCGCCATGCGGGCGGCCAGCCGGCGCGGCTGCAGCACGATCACGCGATCCTCGGGGCTGGAGGCGGCCAGATGCAGCGGGACGCGGGTGGTCTTGCCGGCACCGGGTTCGGCCACCAGCACGGCGGCACCGCGCGTCTGCAGCGCGGCATCCAGGGGGGTTAGCAGATCTTCCAGCGCCCGGGCCTGCGGCGCCTCATTCAACTCTGTGGCCATCTACAGCGGTCAGTTCTCGGTAACCCGCGTGCCGGCCCGCACCCGGTCCCCCGGGCGGGTGACGACACGCTCGCCCGCCTCCAGGCCCTCAAGGATCTGTGTGGCGAAACCCGAGCGACGCCCCACCTCGACCCGGCGCGGCTCGGCACGGCCGTCCTCGACCACGAACACCGACCACTCGCCGCGGTCCCGGAACAGCGCACTGGTCGGGACCTGCAGCACGTTGTCCCCTTCCCACAGCAGGAACTCGGCCTCCACGCGGTAGCCCACCGCCAGTCCGGCCATGCGTGCCTCCACCGCGTCCAGGTCGACGATCACCGGCACGCGCTGCTCGTCCACGCCCAGCGCGGAGATCCTGGTAAAGCCGAACGGCTGCACCCGGCGTACGGTGCCCTCGAGCTCCGCATCGCGGCCCCAGTCGGTCAGGCGCACGCGCATGCCCGGCACCACGCGCACCGCGTCCATCGACAGCAGGTCCACCTGGACCTCGAGATCGTCGAGATCGCCCACGACCAGCACCGGCTCGCCGGCCCCGATCGTGCCCTCGCAGCAGCGATAGCGCTCCAGCACCACCCCCGAGGCCGGCGAGCGCACGGACAGGGTCTCGGCCTCGGATTCCGGCATCTGGCCGCTGGCGATCTCCAGCACGATCCGGGCCCCCTCGATCTCGCTGCGCGCGACCTCCACCGCGGACTCGCCGGCGCGCACCGCCGAGCGCGCGCGGTCACGCGCGGTCTCCATACGCTCCACCTCGGTGGCCGAGACCGCCCCGCGCTCGAACAGCTCCTGGTGCCGGCGGTACTCGGACTCGGCGAAGCGCGCCTCGGCCCGCAGGTTCTCGAGATTCGCCTCGGCGCTCTGGAGGCGCGACCGCGCGGCCGCCAGGTTCTCGCGCGCCTGCTCGCGCGAGCGCACATCCAGTGCCGGGGTCGGCAGGGGCTCCATACGGAACAGCGTATCGCCGAGCTCGACTGCGTCGCCCTCTTCCAGCTCGACGCGATGCAGGAAGCCGGCGATCGGCGCCGACACGGTAAAGGTGTCGCGCAGCCGCGTGCGGCCTTCCTCGCGTACGGTCTCCTCGAACGGGCCGGCCTCGACCGTGGTCAGCGACACCGGAACCGGCTGCGGGCGCAGCGCCCAGACCAGCGCGGCCACCCCCGCCAGCACGATCAGCCCAACCGTAATTCGCTTTTTCATCGCCATAGCGTCAGTCTCGCAAATCCCGCCATCCGGCGCTTCCCCATCACCCGGTGTGGCGCAGATCGCGCTGGACGCATATCGGTTATCACCTGACTTACCGTTCATCTCAACCGTTGTGAGGCTGGTCCTGGTTCGTCCCCCGGTGTTTACGGTGCCTTCGGTCCACATACTGCCCGGCGCTGACTCGCCAGCGCGCCCCGAGGTCCTTTCTTGCTTGCCCAAGAAAGGACCCAAAGAAGGGCACCCGGATTTCGCCCGGGAACCTCGCTCCGGACGCGCTGGGCCGGCGGCGCTGAACTCGCTACGCCTTCGGCTTCGCTCAGACATCCAGCGCCTTCTCCCGACCCATCACGCCCTCCGCGAGGGGCTCCATACGGGGGAGGAAGGTCAAAACAGGAGCTAGTCCAACATTCCTGTCTGACCCTATGCATTGCCGCCTGAAAGCCCCCGGCGCCCGCTGGCGGGCGCGGCACGCAACGGCCAAAGGCCGTGCGTGCCCAAGATGTCCGAAGACCCAGCCTTCACCTACTGGCAAGACCGTCGGGACCACCGTTGTCTTGACCTTGACCCCCCCGTTGTCGTCGCGCCGAGTGGAGAGGGTTTTCGCGGGATCAGAGGCGCTGGATGTCTGAGCGGAGCCGAAGGCGTAGCGAGTTCAGCGCCGCCCGCGAAAACCCTCGGAGCGAGGGAAACCCCGGCCCGCACAGCGGGCCGGGGTCGCGGCAGTCGGGCGTGTTTCTTGGTTACTTCTTTGCACGAGCAAAGAAGTAACTCGCGGCGCGCTGGCGAGTCAGCGCTCGGCAGGCAGCGGACCGGAACCACCGTAAACACCGGATGCCGAACCAGGGCCAGCCACAAAGAGGCGGGCAATAGCGACCGCTACTCCGCCGCCTTCAGGGCCTGCACGCGGTCAAGCTGCTGCAGGCGCCGCCACGCAAGGAAGGCGGTCAGACTGGCCGCGACCAGGATGCCGAGGGCGGCGAAACCGTAGGCCTGCGGCGTGATCACCAGCGGCACGCGGAACAGGTCCATCGCAAAGGCCTGGTTCAGCAGCCAGGCGAAGCCCGTTCCGGTCAGCCAGGCGACCGGGATCGCGGCAAGGGTCAGCACCGCGATCTCGCCCAGCAGGATCCAGCTGACCTGGCCGCGCGAGTAGCCCAGCACCTCCAGCGTGGCCAGGTCGCGGGCGCGCTCGGCATAGGTGATGCGTGCGTTGTTGTAGGTCACGGCAAAGGCGATGGACACGGCCAGCGCGACGAACACCATCGCGAACACGATGACGGTCTCGCCGATGTACTGGCGGATGTTGCGCTCGGCCTCGGCGATCAGTCCGACGCTGGCGACCCGCGGGCGGTCGGACAGGCTGCGGAACAGCGCATCCTCCTGTGCGCGGTCGGTCAGCAGCCAGGCACCGGAGACCGCCGGACCCTCGCCGATCAGGCGGTTCAGCGCCGGGCGGTACATATAGGCGCCGACACCGATGGGTTCCTCTACCACACCGGCCAGCGGCACCGTGACCGTGCGGCGACGGCCTTCCAGGATCTCTACCTCCACCGGGTCGCCCACGCGCAGCCCGAGCTGTTCGGCCAGGTAGTCGGTCAGCAGGATGCCCTCGTCGGGCAGTCGGCCGCGCCCGCCGCCCATCGGCAGTTGCCGCAGGCGCGGCTCGGCATCCAGGCCCAGCAGGCGCACGCGCTCCTCGCGGTTCACGCCGATCAGCCGCACCGGTACCGCGCGGAAGGCCTCCACCGCCAGTACGCCCGGCTCGTGACGCAGCTCGCCGGCCGCGCGCGCCGGCACCGGGTCGGTGAACTGCAGGTCGATGTCCATCTGCAGCACCTGCCCGTACTGGGTGTCCAGCATCTGGGTCACCGCGTTCAGTTGGTAGGCGCCCATCAGCAGCAGACCGCCGGACAGACCGATGCCGATCACCGACAGCACGGACTTGAGCCGGTGGCGCGCGAGGTTGCGCAGGATGATCCGGGTCGGCTGGTCGAACGCGCCCCAGGCAGCCGAGCGCTCCAGCCAGCCGCGGTGAAAACGCTCCGGGGCCGGCGGGCGCATGGCCTCGGCCGGTTGCATGCGCACCGCCTGCCAGACCGCGCGGAAGGTGCCGAGCATGGCCGCGCCCATGGCCACGCCCACGGCCAGCACCATCACCCAGCCCTGCAGACGAAAGCTCATCTCGGGGAAGCGGAAGTACTCCGCGTAGATCCCGGCCAGCCCCTGCGCGGCCCAGGCCCCGAATGCGAGGCCCAGCGCACAGCCCACCAGCACGATGCCGCCGGTCAGCAGGGCATAGTGCCCGGCGATCGCGCCGTTGCCGTAGCCGAAGGCCTTGAGCACGGCGATCGGCTCGCGCTGGGAGCGGATGATGCGACCGACGACGACGTTCAGCAGAAAGGCCGCGACGGCCAGGAAGATGGTCGGCAGGATCGCCGCCTGCGCCCGAAGCTGGGTCAGCTCCTCGGACAGAAAACGATGCGAGAACTGGTCGTCGCGGCCATAGGCCCCCATGCCGCCGTAGCGCGCCAGTTCCCGGTCCATCGCCTCGATCACGGGGGCCGGATCCGCGCCTGCCTCCAGGCTCACGGCCACCGAGTTGAATGCTCCCTCCATGCCGTAGGCGGCGGCCAGCGCGCGGCGGTTCATCCACAGGATGCCGTAGCGCTCGTAGTCCGGCAGCAGGTCGGTGGGGCTGATCTGATAGACAAACTCCGGCGACAGCGCGATGCCGCTGATCTGCAGATCGGTCAGGCGCCCGTCGATAATCGCGCGCAGGGAGTCGCCGGCCCGCAGCTCGTGGGCCTCCGCGAAGGCCTCGCTGACGACCGCCTCGCGCTCGCGACCGGCCTCCGGCAGCCGCCCCTCGCGCAGGTAGAGCCGGTTCAGCAGTGGCTCGCCTCCGTCGGGTATGGAGAGCACGGTGCCCCGGATGGGATCGTCAAAATCGGCGACCTCCAGGCGCACCGGGGCCCGCACCCGGGTCTCGATCTGGTTGATCCCCGGCGTATCCCGAAAGCGTTCCACCGCGCTCTCCGGCGCGCGCTTGATCTCCGCGAACACGTCGGCGAACTGGTATTCCGAGTAGAAGCGGTCCTTGGTGATCGTGAGAGCATCGAGGCTGGTCACGGCGATCACCAGCGTCATCACGCCGCTGGCGATCACCAGCGCGATCGCGGCCGCCTGCCCCTTCAGGTGGCCGAGATCACGCAGGATCTTGCGGTTCAGGGCGCGCATGGTCGGCCGCGGTCGCTACCAGTGGAGCTCGGCCGGGGACTGGCGCGTGGCATTTTCGTGGATCTCGCTCACGCGCCCATCGCTCAGGTGGATCACCCGGTCCGCCATCTCGCCGATCACCGCGTTGTGGGTGATGATCGCCACCGTCGTGTCCAAGCGCTCGTTGATGTGCTGCAAGGCCTCCAGCACGCGGATGCCGGTCTTCGAGTCCAGCGCACCGGTCGGCTCGTCGCACAGCAACACCGCCGGTTGCTTGGCGATCGCGCGGGCGATGGCCACGCGCTGCTGCTCGCCGCCGGAGAGCTGGGAGGGGAAGTGGTCCATGCGGTCCTCCAGCCCGACCAGCGCCAACGCCTCCTCCGGTGGCATCGGGTCGCGCGAGATCTCGGTGACGATCGCCACGTTCTCGCGTGCGGTCAGGCTGGCGATCAGGTTGTAGAACTGGAACACGAAGCCGACATGGTCACGGCGAAAGGTCGTCAGAGTGCGCTCGGAGGCCTGCGCCAGGTCCTGGTCGCGGTAGCGCACCTCGCCCTCGGTCGCGGTATCCAGCCCGCCCATGATGTTCAGGAGCGTCGACTTGCCGGAGCCCGAGGCCCCCAGCATCACCACCAGCTCGCCGGTGTACAGCTCCAGGTCCACCCCGCGCAGGGCGTGAATGGTCACCTCGCCCATGCGGTAGACCTTGGTCACCCCCGCCGCACGGAAGATCACCTCCCGTGTGGCCACGGGGGCCGGGGAGGCGCTCATGCGGGGGCGGCCACCACGTGCGTGGTCGGCAGCGCCGCGGCCCCCGGCTCGGGCGCGCTTGGCAGGATGCCGCCCTCGCCGTCCAGGCTCATGGACCACAGGCTCAGCAGCAACAGCAGGATGATCAGGATCGGGATCAGTACGCGTGGTTTCATCGGACAGGCCCTCGCTCGCGGCAATAGCTCCATGCTGCCACAAAGCCCCCGTCACGGCGCTGCCCCGCTCCCGTCATCGCGAGTCGCGAAGCGACGTGGCGATCTCCATCCGAAGCCGCCTGTTCCTGCGTACAGACAACTTTGGCCGATTGCCACGTCGCCTTCGGCTCCTCGCAATGACGGGAGCGAGAGCTTCGCGACTCGCGATGACGGTGGTACGAACGACGTCGCGCGAGTACCCGATTTGTTGTTTTGCGCCCAAATATTTACCCTATGCGCACCGTCCGGCCTGTTGCGGGCGCGCAGCGAACCCCGAAATCGCGCGCCGCCAGGCCGCTGTGCCGTCTTTTTCGGACGCCACGCCAACCCGTTTCAACAACGCAAGGAGTCAACATGTCCGCTCTGATCTGTGGGTCCATGGCCTACGACACCATCATGGTGTTCCCCGACCGCTTCAAGAACCACATCCTCCCGGACAAGGTGCACATGCTGAACGTGTCTTTCCTGGTCCCGGACATGCGTCGCGAGTTCGGCGGCTGCGCCGGCAACATCGCCTACAACATGAAGCTGCTGGGCGCGGACCCGACCGTGATGGCCACCGTGGGAGGCGACTTCGCCCCCTACGCCGACTGGATGGACAAGCACGGTATCTCGCGCAAGTTCGTAAAGGAGCTGCGGGACACCTACACCGGTCAGGCCTTCATCACCACCGACCAGGACGACAACCAGATCACCGCCTTCCACCCGGGCGCGATGGGCTTCTCGCACCAGCAGAAGGTGACCGACGCCGACGGCATCAAGGTCGGTATCGTCTCCCCGGACGGCCGTGACGGCATGATCGAGCACGCCCAGCAGTTCGCCGACGCCGGCATCCCGTTCATGTTCGACCCGGGCCAGGGTCTGCCGATGTTCGACGGCGACGACCTGAAGCGCTTCATGGAGAACGCCACCTATGCCGCGTTCAATGACTACGAGGCGCAGCTGACCGCCGATCGCACCGGCATGAGCATGGAGCAGCTGGCGGAGATGGTCGACGCGATGATCGTCACCCGTGGCGGCGACGGCTCCGACATCTACACCGGCGGCAAGAAGATCACCATCCCGTCGGTCGAGCCGGCCGCAATCAAGGACCCGACCGGCTGTGGCGACTCCTACCGCGCCGGCATCCTGTTCGGCCTGGAAAAGGGCTACGACTGGGAGACCACCGGCCGCATCGCCTCGCTGATCGGCTCGATCAAGATCGCCCACTCCGGCACCCAGAACCACCACTTCACCGCCGACGAGTTCGCCGACAAGTTCGAAAAGGCCTTCGGCTACCGCTACTAAGCGACCTCACGCCGCCCCGGGCACCCGCCCGGGAACGCAAAAGGCCCGGCCCGAGTTTCCTCGGCCGGGCCTTTTTTGTGGATGGCATCCGCTCCGCCCCCTGCCCCCGTGGGAGCGTGCTTGCACGCGAAGCCCCTGCCTGCGCCCGACTCTGGCAGGGCTTCGCCGGCGAGCCGGCTCCCACAAGACATTCCTACAAGGCTATTCGCCGTAATGCGTACGCGCCCGGATCACGATCACCAATAACTGCTCGTCCCGAATCGTGTACAGCAGACGGTCCTTGTAGCTGATCCTCAGGGAGTAGTATCCGCGCAGATCACCAACCAGCGCCTTGCCACAGTACGGGTCGACCGCCACCCGGTTGCGCAGGATCTGCTTCACCTTGTCACGCAGCTTCGGCGTCAGACGCCGCAAGTCCTTCTCGGCTTGACGGGTGAACCGAATAGTCCAGGTCACTGCTTCTCCCCGAACACCTCCTCGAATCCCAGCGTATCGCCCTCATCCGCCTCGCGGCGGCCCTGCTCGAATTCCTGCCGAAAGCCGGGTTCCGAGAGCAGTTCCAGGGTCTCGATCAGGCTGGCGTACTCGTCTTCCGACATCAGCACCGCATCGCCGTTGCGATGCCGGATGTGGTAGATCGCGTGCTGTTCGTTCACGCCCTTGATCAGGTCAAACAGACCCTTGCGGGCCTCGGTAGCGGTCAGCGTCGTCATCGCCAGTTACCCGAAACGTACATAAAGTGGTACATATCGTGCGCCCGCCGCCCCACCCGGTCAAGACCGAACCGTCACAAGCAGGATAGGGCCCCTGTGGGAGCGTGCTTGCACGCGAATGCCCCTGCCCGCTTCCGACTCTGGAAGGGGCTTCGCCGGCGAGCCGGCTCCCACAAGACATTCCTACAAGGCCTCAGCCCCGCTGATAGGTACCCACCAGGCGATTCATGCCGATCACGTGGGGCTCGGCGTGTTCCAGGAACTGCCACAGGGTCAACCCCGGCGGTAGCTGCAGGTCGGCGTCCAACGCCAGCAGCCAGAAGAAGTAGTGATGCTTGCCGTGGCCCTCGGGCGGCATCGGCCCGCCATAGCCGGTGCGACCAAAATCCGTCTGGCCCGTCGCGCCCAGATCGGTTGCCTCGGACAGGCCATCCAGATCCGGCGGCAGGTTGTACAGCACCCAGTGCACAAAGCCATAAGTGCCCGGCTGGATCAGCGGCGCATCCGGGTCGTGGCAGATCACCGCCAGCGACTGGGTACCCTGCGGCACGCCGTGCCACTGCAGCGCCGGCGAGGTGTCCTCGCCCTCCCCGCTATGGCGTTTGGGGATCGGCTGGCCGGGGCCGAACGCGGAACTCGA
The DNA here is from genome assembly GCF_000377425.1 of Thioalkalivibrio sp. ALE28. NCBI lineage: Bacteria > Pseudomonadati > Pseudomonadota > Gammaproteobacteria > Chromatiales > Ectothiorhodospiraceae > Thioalkalivibrio > Thioalkalivibrio sp. ALE28. The sequence continues at coordinate 101,830 of NZ_KB898098.1, forward strand.
CAGCTGCATCTCGGACAGTGCAAAACCCATGACTGGCTCCTTTTGAGTGACCTGCCCGCACGGTAACGCCTACAGCCGCATCCCTCCAAGCCGTCACGCGACCATCTCCGCTTGCAGACCGGCGCCGGCATGCGGATCATCCCGGCATGCGCAAACTTCTGCAGAAATGGCTGGCCCCACGCGACCCGCTGGAGTCCGCCGCCCAGGCGGTGGACCACGGCCGCAGCGGCATCGAGACCGTACTGGGCCTCCCGCACCGGCTGTCGGTACCGCTGCTGCGCCGCCACTTCGGCGACGATGCCGAACCCTCCGACGAAGCTTTCCGCGAGACCGGCCGCGATGGACACTGGAGGCTGCCGCCGCCCGCCCCCGAGTTCGAGGTGCACCTGTTCGGCGATACCGAAGGCCGCCTGACGCTGGGCACCATCCGCGGGCGCGGCCCGTACACCGGGCTGGTAGTCTTCAGCGAATGGTCACCGGATCACCCGGCCCACGTCTGGCAGCTGCGGGTGGAAGAACCTGCCGGCGAAGCCGCCCAGGCCCTGCACGATCACCTCCTGGACCCGAACCGCTCCCCCGAATAGCCCCCATCGCCGCACACCACCCCCTGTAGGAGCCTGCTTGCAGGCGAAGCCCCGGCCAGAGTCGGACGCCGGCAGGGGCGTCCGCCTGCAAGCAAACCCCTGCCGTGAGACCCATTCGTTGGAACCAAGCCTCTACGCTGGAAAAATCCCGTCACACCCCCAACATATCCTCAAGGAAAACCGGTAACAGCAGCTCCGCGAAGCGATCGGCGCGTTCCCCCCAACACCCCAGACAGGCACGGCGGCCACCATGACGCGAAAGCCCCAGTCCATCTCCCTGGTCCTTGGCAGCGGCGGCGCCCGCGGCCTGGCGCAGATCGGCGTGATCCGCTGGCTGGAGGAACACTCGGACTACCAGATCCGCTCCATCGCGGGCGCTTCCATGGGCGCGGTCGTCGGCGGCATCTACGCGGCCGGCCAGCTGGACGCCTACGAGGACTGGGTGAAGACCTTGCGCCGCCAGGATGTCTGGCGGCTGCTGGATTTCTCCTTTCGCGGCGCTGGCCTGATTCGCGGCGACCGCCTGATCGAGAAGCTGCGCGCCATGCTCGGCGACACCGACATCGAACAGCTGCCGATCTCGTTTACCGCCGTGGCCACCGACATCGAGCGCGAACGCGAGGTCTGGCTGAATACCGGTTCCCTGTTCGACGCCATCCGGGCGTCCATTGCCATCCCCACCGTGTTCACCCCGGTGCGCCACAAGGGGCGGCTGCTGGTGGATGGTGGCCTGCTGAACCCGGTCCCGATCGCGCCGACCCTGAACGACGACACCGACATCACCCTGGCGGTCAGCCTGAATGGCCGCGTCGGCGAAGAACTGATCCGCCCCGAACGCACCGGGACTTCCGACTCGCACGTGGGCGCACCAGATAGCCGGGGCCTGCTGAATCACCGCCTGGCCGAGGCCCTGCCCGACCGGGTCGGCACCTGGCTGCAGGACTGGCAGGACAAGCTGGGCCTGGGCGAGACCGACCCCAGTCTGAGCCGCGAACAGGAGGCCCGCGCACTGGGGCTGATCGACATCGTCTCCCACTCCATCGAGGCCATGCAGGGCACCATCGCGCGCTTTCGTATCGCCGCCTACAACCCGGAGCACCTGATCGAGGTCCCGGTCAACGCCTGCGGCGTGTTCGACTTCCACCGCGCCGCCGAGATGATCGACCTCGGCTATGCACTCGCCGAGCGCAAGCTGGGCGACCAAAGGCCGTAAGCCCATACCCCCTGTGGGAGGCCAGCCCTCTGGCCGATCCAGCGCCGGCACAACCCATCGGCCAGAGGGCTGGCCTCCTACAGCGGAAAAGAGGGAACGGCCTGCTCAGTGCTTGAAATGCACGAACAGCCGGCCGTGGTTCTTCGAGTCCTTCTCCACACGGTGGTAGCGGGCCTTGATCTCCGGCTGCTGCAGGAAACGCAGCACGCGCTTCTTCAACTGCCCGCTGCCCTTGCCGTGGATAATCTCTACCGTCTTGATGCGCTTATCGCAGGCCTGCTCGATCGCACCGTTCAGCTCGGCGTCGATCCGGCGGCCATTGCGAAAGCACTCGTGCAGATCGACCGATAACCGCGACATCGCAACAAAGCCGGGCTCAGTTCACCGTCACCACGATGCAGCGGGCAAGCTGCTGCACCTTGTGCGACACGCTGCCGGACAGCAGCCCCTGCAGGCCGCCCAGCCCGCGCGAACCCATCACCACCATGTCCACGTCGTGGTACTCGGCCTGCTGCAGGATCACCTTGGCCGGAGAGCCATCCTCGATATGGTGCTCGATGTCGGTCACGCCCAGTTCGGTGAAGTATTCGTGCGCCTGCTCCACCAGCTTCTTCGCGATATCCCGCAGCACCTTCGGCGGCACCGCGGAGCCGACCGCCGCGCCACCCATCGCCAGGGGCGGATCATCCGGGTCCGGAAGATCGGAAAGCCTTCGGATATGCGGCGGCACCTCGCCCTGCAGCAGCACGCTGGCCAGCACCACCCGGGCGTGATACTTGGCCGCCAGGTCCGCGGCCACCTCCACCGCGCGCCACGCATTGGCAGAACCATCCACTGGCACCAACATGGTCTTCAATTCCATACCGCACTCCTTGGAAACGCCGCCAGGGAAACACTGATTAAGGTACACACTTGCGCTTCTCCCCCGTGGGACCCGGCCCGCTCCGGGCCGTTCAGTCGCCGACCAGACTGCCAGACTCGCCCCCCGCGCGCACCCCATTCCAGCCCCCTATACTGGGGACAACAATCCGTTCGGAATTCGCGATGACCCGCCTGTTCGAAAAGACCTACCTCAAGCCCGGCGCCGCCCCCGGCCATGGGGTCCACGCCACCGAACACCCGCACACGGGCGACGCGGTCGTCTCCGCCTGGCACTACCACCACGAACAGCTCGTCGAACTCGACCCGCAGCGCACCCTGCGCGAGGGCGCACAACCGCACGAGGGTGGCCTGGTCTGGCTGCACCTGCAGGGCGCGCCCAGTCCGCGTCAGCTGCACGATCTGGGCGAGGCCTTCGACCTGCACCCGCTGGCGCTGGAAGATGTACGCCACCAGGGCCAGCGCCCCAAGGTGGACTTCTTCGAGGAGCAGTTGGTCGCCATCCTGCGCCAGCCGCGCCATCACAACGGCAACATCGAACTCGACCAGGTCAATGTGTTCGTGGTGAATACCCGCCTGGTCATCAGTATTCACAGCGGCGAGCATGAGCCCTTCGGCCCGGTCCGCGAACGCATGCGCGGCGCCAACCGCAACTTCAATCGCCTGGGGGCCGCCTACCTCGCCTATGCCCTGATGGACACCGTCATCGACCAGGCCTTCCCGGTACTGGAGCACATCAGCGAGCGCCTGGAAACGCTGGAGGAAACCGTCCTCGAACAACCCGACCGCCAAACCCTCAACGAGATCCATATCCTGCGCCGCGAACTCCTCGTGCTGCGCCGCCAGCTCTGGCCCACGCGCGACGTAATCGCCCGTCTGATGCGCGACGACATGGAGCCTTTCACCCCGGAGCTCTTCCCGTACCTGCGCGACGCCCACGACCACACGATCCAGATCATGGATCTGCTGGAGTCCTACCGCGAGATGGCCGCCACCCTGATCGAGGCCTATATGTCCGCGATCAACCAGCGCTCCAACGACGTGATGCGCGTACTCACCATCATCGCCACCATCTTCATCCCGCTGACCTTCCTGGTCGGCATCTACGGCATGAACTTCGACAACCCGGACAGCCCCTGGTCCATGCCCGAGCTCTACACCTACTACGGCTACCCCGTACTGCTCGGCTTTATGCTCGCCGTCGTCCTCGGCATGCTCTACCTCTTCCGCCGCCGCGGCTGGCTATAACGTCCCCGCCCCCAACATCGCAGCGCCGCTCTCCCCTTCCCGTCATCGCGAGGCCGCAAAGCGGCCGTGGCGATCTCCAGACCGAAACCCCGACGCGCGAACTGCCAAAAGCGATTCACAGGAAGCCATGAAGATCGGAAGGCATAACACAGGATCTTTGTTCGTTCCGCCGGAAGCCTGCCCCTGCCCTTCCGAGCATGGCCGCGCCCCAAGCGACAACCTGTTGAGAGATCACAGCTAGCACCGCGGAGCCGCGATTACGTCCAGCCGCAGACTCCGTTACGATGCCGGCAACGCAGCGGCACCGACCGAACGGAGGATCCATGGACGTCCCATCGAGCGGCACACCGGAACTGGACGAACTGACCGCCCGGGTGGAGGCCTTCGTCGCGGAACGTGACTGGGCCCAGTTCCACTCGCCCAAGAATCTGTCGATGGCGCTGGCGGGCGAGGTCGGCGAACTGATCGAACACTTCCAGTGGCTGACCCAGGAACAGTCGCGACACCTGTCCCCCGAGACCCACGAGGCGGTACGCCAGGAGATCGCGGACGTCCAGATCTACCTCCTGCTGCTGGCCCGCAAGCTCGATATCGACCTGCTGCAAGCGGCCCGCGACAAGCTGGAGATCAACATCCGCAAATACCCGGTGCACAAGGCCCGCGGCAACGCCCGCAAATACTCGGACCTGTAATCCACAGGCCGGGCCAACGATCCATTTCAGATCGCGGAAAGTATCTCCCTGGCAGGAGTCTCCACGGTTCTCTTGGCCTCAGCAAAGCCGGGGTGGGCACAGGCCTTCGGAGTGCGGGCCCTGCGGTGAGCCAGACCCGATCGCTTGCGGACTCCGACCAGAACGGGTTTCAAGCCGGGTGTTCGAACGTGAAAGAAGCCAGCCGGGCGGGGTGCCCGGCTTGGCGAGGGAGTGGGGCTTACCAGTCAGGGGCCCCTTCGTCGTCATCTTCGTCTTCGTCGTCGTCATCATCCATGGGGCCGGCGCCCGCCTCGGCACCTCCGCCCATGCTGCCGCCACCACCCGCGCCGGCTCCGCCTTGCGGCGCACCGCCGCCGGCGCCCGCGCCACCTTCGGGCGCACCCGCACCGCCTTCAGCGCCAGCACCGGCTTCAGGGGCTCCGGTATCGGCGCCCGCGCCGGCATCTCCACCCGTCTGGGCCTGCGCGGCACCGAGGCCGCCCAGCGCAAACATGGAACCCAGGACCATCGCGATCGCAGTTTTCTGGAAAGTCGACATCATGCGTTTCTCCTTCAGGATTGAATCGAATCGCAGTCAATCGATCAGGGCCGTACTGGCGTTCAATTGACTGCACTGAAGGAACAGCAAGCGGAATGCCAGAACGACATCCGGCAACGAAGGTCTCGTTTCTGCCAAACGCCGTGATCCACTTCTCGCACAGGCGCGTACACGCCATCCACCCGCAATGACGCAAAACGACACATGGGCTGGAACGACCCGGTCAGGACGCTACACCGCCGTTCTGGAGCACGAGATCACGCGTCCGCCAGAGTGGGCCGCTGACCGGAGTTTCTGCTGCAGGTCGCCTTCCGCAGCAAACCCTCGATCATGCCGGCCGGAGCCCGGGACGACCTGCGGATGGCCGCAGCCCCCGCGGGAGCTCGCGATGACGGCCAGTGAAGCACCGTGATCGCGAGGAGCGCAGCGACGTGGCGATCTCCCGGGACAGCCCGGGCGCCGGATCCGGCGGGCGTCAGGGCCTGCGCCGAGAGCTTCCACCCTGCGCAACAAAAAAAGCGCCCGGGAAAACCCCGGGCGCCTCTGGATCTGAACCGGGCGAACCGCCCGGCTCGGGCCGTGCTTACTGCTGGAACTGCTCCAGGTCGAAGCGGTCGGCGTTCATCACCTTGGTCCAGGCCGTGATGAAGTCCTTCACGAACTTCTCCTGGTTGTCGTCCTGGGCGTACACCTCGGCGTAGCTGCGCAGGATGGAGTTGGAACCAAACACCAGGTCGATGCGGCTGGCGGTCCACTTCACCTGATCATTCTGGCGATCGCGCACCTCGTACACGCCGTTACCCGCGTGCTGCCAGGCGTAGGCCATGTCGGTCAGGTTGACGAAGAAGTCGTTCGTCAGCTGCCCTTCGCGGTCGGTGAACACGCCATGCTTGCTGCCACCATGGTTGGTACCCAGCACGCGCATGCCGCCGATCAGCACGGTCATCTCCGGCGCGGTCAGGCCCATCAGCTGGGCGCGGTCGAGCAGCATCTCTTCCGGCTTGACCACGTAATCCTTCTTCAGCCAGTTGCGGAAGCCATCGGCCAGCGGCTCCAGCGGTTCGAAGGAGTCGGCGTCGGTCATCTCGGCGCTGGCGTCACCCCGGCCCGGGATGAACGGCACCAGGACATCGTGACCGGTCGCCCGGGCCGCCTGCTCGATGCCCACGCTGCCGCCCAGCACGATCAGGTCGGCCACGCTGGCGCCGGTCTCGGCGGAGAGCTGCTCGTAGACCTTGAGCACTCGGGCCAGGCGCTCGGGCTCGTTGCCTTCCCAGTCCTTCTGCGGCGCCAGGCGGATGCGGGCGCCGTTGGCACCACCGCGCATATCGGAGCCACGGAAGGTACGGGCGCTGTCCCAGGCGGTCGCGACCATCTCGGCAATGCCGAGACCGCTCTCGGCAATCTTCTGCTTGGTGGCCTCCACGGAATAGTCCGTGTTGCCGGCCGGCACCGGATCCTGCCAGATCAGATCCTCCTGCGGGGCATCCGGCCCGATGTAACGGGTCTTCGGGCCCATATCGCGGTGGATCAGCTTGAACCAGGCGCGGGCGAAGCAGTCCTGGAAGTACTCGGGATCCTTGCGGAACGCATCCATGTACTTGCGGTAGACCGGGTCCATCTTCATCGCCATGTCCGCGTCGGTCATGATCGGGTTATGGCGGATGGAGGGGTCCGTGGCGTCGACCGGCTTGTCCTCCTCCTTCATGTCCACCGGTTCCCACTGCCAGGCCCCGGCCGGGCTCTTCTTGAGCTCCCACTCGTGGTCGAGCAGGGCCTCGAAATAGCCCATGTCGAACTGGGTCGGGTTCTTGGTCCAGGCCCCCTCGATGCCGGAGGTGATGGCGTTGGTGGCCTTGCCCTGCATGTTGGGGTTGTTCCAGCCGAAGCCCTGCTCCTCGACATCGGCCGCTTCCGGTTCCGGCCCCAGCGCGCCGGCATCGCCGTTGCCGTGGCACTTGCCCACGGTATGGCCACCGGCCGTCAGCGCCGCGGTCTCCTCGTCGTTCATCGCCATGCGGGCGAAGGTCTCGCGCACCTGCTCGCCGGTCTTCAGCGGATCGGGCTTGCCGTTGACCCCTTCCGGGTTCACATAGATCAGGCCCATCTGGACGGCCGCCAGCGGGTTCTCCATGGTGTCGGGCTTCTCGACGTCGCCGTAGCGCTCGTCGGACGGTGCCAGCCACTCCTTCTCCGCCCCCCAGTAGGTGTCCTTCTCGGGGTGCCAGATGTCCTCGCGTCCGAAGGAAAAGCCGAAGGTCTTCAGACCCATGTTCTCGTAGGCCACATTACCGGCCAGGATGATCAGGTCGGCCCAGCTGATCTTGTTGCCGTACTTCTTCTTGAGCGGCCACAGCAGGCGGCGCGCCTTGTCGAGGCTGGCGTTGTCCGGCCAGCTGTTGATCGGCGCGAAGCGCTGGTTGCCGGTGCCACCACCACCCCGGCCATCGGCGATCCGGTAGGTGCCCGCCGCGTGCCAGGACATGCGGATCATCAGGCCGCCGTAGTGTCCCCAGTCGGCCGGCCACCACGCCTGGCTCTCGGTCAGCAGCGCGTGCATGTCCTTCTTGAGGGCCTCGAAGTCGAGCTTCTTCACCTCTTCCCGGTAGTCGAAGTCCTCGCCCATCGGGTTCGTCTTGCGGTCATGCTGGTGCAGGATGTCCAGATTCAGCGATTCCGGCCACCAGTCCATCACCGAGTGACCCGCGGCCGTCTCGCCGCCGTGCATGACCGGGCACTTGCCCATGTTCTGATGCTCACCCATATCCTTCTCCTTGTTCGCTGCGTAGAGCGTGTTCGTGTTCGGGAAGCCACTATCCTTTCGTGATGGCCGGCTTCCGTGGGGGACCGCACGCCTTCTCCGCCTCTTCCCGGCTGCAGCCGGAGAACGGCGTGCTGTTTGTGTACCCCTGAAGGTAGGCCGCCCGAGTCATTGGTGCCAGTTGAGATTCACCATGATCGCGATAGCCCGACACTATCTCTCCACGGGCGAATGCACGGCGCGTGCGGCTACAGGATGCTCTCGATCGCGCGGCGCAGCTCGGCGGAGCCGGGGCCCGCCTGGCTGGGGAAATGCGCGACCACCCGACCCTCCCGGTCCACCACATACTTGTAGAAGTTCCAGCGCGGGGCGTCGGCCTGGCGCGCCAGCTCGCGGAAGATCGGATGGGCATCCGCGCCGCGCACGCCAATCGGCCTGAACATGTCGAAGGTGACGCCAAAGTTCTCGAAGCACACCCGGGCGGTCTCGGCCTCGTCGTCGGCCTCCTGATTGAAGTCATGGGAAGGGAAGCCGACCACCTTCAGCCCCCGGTCCCGGTAGTCGCGGTGCAACTGTTCCAGACCGCCGAACTGGTCGGTGTAACCGCAATGGCTGGCCGTGTTGATGATCAGCAGCGGATGCCCCTGGAAACGTTCCTGCAGGTTGATCACTTCAGACGAATGCAGGCGACCCAGCTCGTGATGGAACAGGGCTTCGGTATTCGGCTCCGTGGCGCTTGCACAGGCCATCGGCAGCACCAGCAACAGGGAGGCGAACAGGGGCGCGAAACGGGACATGACACATCTCCACGGGGCCTCCACGGTCAGACCACCGGCGTGCCTTCGGGTTCTGCGGAAGGCCGGTTGGTCACGGCCAGGCCGGGATCGCGATGCCGTCGCACAGCCGCCGGGCCGAAGCGCCTGTCCGCGCCGGCCATGGCCTTGCGGGCATGTCGTGCGTACCCTTGTGGGCAACCATCAACAAGGGCTTCCGCCGATGATTGTCTACGCCCGCCCGCTCCTGCTGCTTGCCGTCATCCTGCCGCTGGCGACTGGCTGCACCGCCGTGAAGGTTGCCGGCACTGCCGGGAGCGCCGCTGTCAGTGTCACCACCGGAACCGTAAAGGCCACCGGCAAGACCGCCGGGGCGGTGGGACGCGCCGTCACCCCGGGCGGCAAGCAGGACGATGACGACGCCGATTGAAGTGGCCGGGGTCGGCCGCCCGCAGCGAACGGAACTGAAACGCGGTTCCTGACCGGAAGGGCCGCGCCGGACGGCTTTCATTCCCCGGCGTCCGTGCGGCCTCGTTCGCACGGCAGCCCGGCCCGCCACCAGGCGAACATGCCACCCTGAAGCTGACGGGCATCGTAGCCGTGCGCCCGCAGCTTGCGTACGGCCGGGATACTGCGGTGTGCACTGAGGCAGATGGCCACCACGGGGCGTCCGCGATCCAGCTCCAGGCCGGACAGCGCCGCCTCGGAGAACCGCGTGATCGGGAGATGGCGGGCACCCGGGATGCGGCTCCGACGGTGCTCGACCCCGGTACGCACATCCAGCAACTGCACCTCGGCGTTTTCCAGCGCCCGCGCCAGGTCCTCCGGACTCATCTCCGGCACGCGGCCGAACGGTCGCCACTGGCTCCAATCCATCGCGATCACCTCCTGTCCGGATGCCTGTACCCACCCCGAGCATAGCCCCACCCACCCCCGCGAAACCCCTTGGCCCCATCCCGCGAAAGACAAAAAGCATGCCCCACCCCTTTGTGGGAGCCTGCTCGCAGGCGAAGCCCCTGCCAAAGCTGGCTGCGGCCCGGGACAGCTCATCATCCCGGCTGGGGGGATAGCACTACCGATTCGGGTATTAGCGGGGACTGGTCTGCAGCCTGTCGCGGGCCGCCTGCAGCAGATCGATATCGAGCTTTCGGGCCAGCAACAGGAGGTAGATCTGGACGTCCGCGATCTCCTGGCGCGCCGCCTCGTGGGTCTCGGCGGACAGGTGGCTGGACTGTTCCTGAGTCAGCCACTGGAAGTGTTCGATCAGTTCGCCGACCTCGCCCGCCAGTGCCATGGAAAGGTTCTTGGGCGAATTGAACCGTACCCGGTCGCGCGCCTCGACGAACGACTCCAGTTGCCGGGCGAGTTCCTCCAGCCCCTGTGCGCCGTCCGATTCCCCTTTCATCGCGCCCCCTTGATATCGATCGCCGCCCGGGTCGCATCGTACCCTCAACCAACGCCAGGCGTACCGCCCCATACAGCGGTGGCCCCGCGATTCCAGGCGTTGTTCACGAGTGCTCGCCGGCTACCGGCATAATCGGCCTTCAGCAACCGGGACTGCCCGCGGAACAAGGAACATCGCCCGATGGCGAGTGTAAAAAGTACCTGTTACGAGTGCGACGCCAACTGCGCGATCGACGTGACCCTGGACAACGCTGGCGAGCCGGTGAAGATCGACGGCCCCGACTGTCCGCGCTGCTACGTCCAGCTGGATCGGCGCAACCATCCCGAACGTCTGCTGTACCCGCTGCGGCGCACCGGACCGCGCGGCAGCGGCGAGTTCGAGCGCATCTCCTGGGACGAGGCGCTGGACACCATCGCCGAGCGCCTGCGCGCGACCCGGGACGCGCACGGTGCCCCGGCGGCCGCGTTCTTCGCCGGCTACACCAAGGAGGCGCGGCCGCAGCTGCAGCGCCTGGCGCATGCCTTCGGCTCGCCCAACTACCTGACCGAGAGCGGCTGCTGCTTCTCGGCCACCAAGGTGGCGGAGGAGGTGACCTTCGGCACCAAGATCAAGACCTCCTCCACCGTGGCCTCGGATGCGACCCGCTGCCTGCTGGTGTGGTCCACCAACCCGCGCGGGTCCATCCCGCCGTTCCATCAGCATGCGCTGGCCGCGGCACGCCCCGGCTGCGCCACCGTGGTGGTGGACCCGCGGGTGACCCCGCTGGCGGAGCAGGCCGAGGTGCATCTGCAGATCCGCCCGGGCACGGATGGCGCACTGGCGCTGGGCATGCACCATCTCATCTTCGCCAACGGCTGGCAGGACCAGGCCTTCCTCGACGAATGGGGCAGCGGTGTGGAGGCCTTTCGCGACTACGTGGCGGAATTCTCGCCGCAGCGGGTGGCGGCGATCTGCGGCATCGAGGAGGCCGACCTGCAGCGCGCCGCCGAGCTCTACGCGACCCGGAGCCCGGCGCAGATCATGCTCTCGCCCACCGCCACCGTGCAGCATTCCAACGGCTTCCAGAATCACCGCGCGGTGACCCTGCTGGCGGCGGTCACCGGCAACATCGACCGCGAGGGCGGCAACCGCTTCTTCAACGACAAGGTCACGCCGAAGCCGATCGACCTGTTCGACCACTGCAAACAGAACCTGCCGCCGCGCATCGGCGACGAGACCTTCCCGGTGTGGACGGCCCACTGGCCGGCGGCGCAGAGCATGCTGCTGCCGGACGCGATCCTGGACGGCCGGCCGCAGCCGGTGCGCGCGCTGCTGGCGATGGGCATCAACACCGCGATGTGGCCGAGTTCAAAACGCATGGAGGAGGCGCTGGGCGCGCTGGATTTCTTCGCTGCATCGGACTTCTTCCACAACCCGGCTACGCGCATGGCGGACATCGTGCTGCCGGCCGCCACCAGTCTGGAGCGCCCGGCGCTGATCGCCTATCCCGGCTGCAACTTCCGCGGCGAGCTGCGCTATCGCCACCGGGCCGTGGCCCCGCGCGGCGAGGCGCGCGCCGACGGTGAGGTGTTCCTGGAGCTGGGCGTGCGCCTGGGGATGGCGGAGCAGTTCTGGAACGGCGATCTGGAGGCGAGCTGGGCCGAGGCCGCCGCGGGCATCCCCGAGACCATCCGCGAGCAGGTATACAACGACCCGGACGGCGTGACCGTGTTCGCCAAGGCGCTGGACGACATGGTCGAGCACGGCTTCGAGGAGGGCGACCGCCAGTACCGCCTGCACGGCTTCCGCACCGTCAGCGGCAAGGTGGAGTTCGACGCCGCCGAGCTGCGCGAGGCCGGGCACGACGGGCTGCCGGTCTGGCGTGAGCCGGCCGAGAGCCCGGTTTCCACGCCGGAGCTGGCGCGCGACTATCCGCTGGTGCTGACCAGCGGCGCGCGCCACAAGCACGCTACCCATTCGCAGCACCAGTACCTGGAGCGCATGCGCCGGGCAATGCCGGAGCCGCTGGTGGAGCTGCACCCCGAGGATGCCGCGGCGCGCGGCATCGCTGATGGCGACACCGTGGAGGTGCGCTCGCCGCGCGGGCGGGTCGCCTTCGTGGCGAAGGTCACCGACCGCATCAAGCCCGGTGTGGCGCACTGCCAGCACGGCTGGAACCACGCCAACGTCAACGAGCTGACCGACGACCGCAACCTCGACCCGATCAGCGGCTTCCCCGCGTTCAAGTCGCTGCTGTGCGAGGTGGAACGCCTGCACGCCGGGCACGAGCAACGCCTGCCGGAGGCGGGCTGACCGTGCCCTTCGTTGGTGTTCTGCCCGAGCGCCGGCACCTCTTCCGGCCGCAGCCGCGTCGCGAGGTGGCGGTGTCGGATGCCGCCGCCTGGCGCTTGAACCCCGCGCATCGGCATGTCTACGACAAGCTGCGCCTGGCCCTGGATGCGGGCCTGACCGCCGCGCCCTGCGGGGTCGCGCCCACGGACCTGGGGCTGGACGCGGCGGACACGGTGTTCGTGAAGCCGATCACCAACCTCGCCGGCATGGGGCTGGATGCGCGTGCCCTGCCCGCTGGCGAGGTGCCGGCCGAGCCCGGCAGCTTCTGGTGCCAGCGCCTGGAGGGCGCCCACACCAGCACCGACTGCCTGGTGGAGAACGGCGAGGTGCGCTGGTTCGCCCACACCCGCGGCTCGGACGAGAAGGACGCCGCACGTCCGATCTACTGGGAGATCGGCGCCGCCGTGCCCGAGGTTGAGCCGTGGATCGCCGACTGGGTGCGGCGCAACCTGACCGGATACAGCGGCATCTGCAACATCGAGCTGATTGGCGAGCGACCGATCGAGGCCCACCTGCGCGGCTCCAACGGCTTCTTTGACTTCTACGGCCCGGCCTTCATCCCGGCCTGGGTGGCGCTGGCAGACGGCGAACCGTTCACCCCGCCCCCGCCGATCCCCGGCGGCTTCGTCATCTCGGTATTCGGCGAGATCGAACTGCGGGACGCCGACTTCCGAGCCGCCGAGGCAGCCGGCGTGAATCTGCAGCCGGACCCGTCCACCCCGGGCCGCGCCGCCATCCTGCGCTGCCAGGATCGCGACGCCGGCTTCGCCCTCTACCAGCACCTGACCGGCCACACGCTGTAGCGTCGGCAGCCCGCGCCCGGCCTGGCCGGGGCAACCTGTCCGCCCCCATACCCCCCATCAGCACGCGGGCAACCCAAGGGGTGACAGGCCCGCAGCGGGCATCTAGGGAAATGCGGATTAATGTGCACGCACGCGCTCGAGTCGCTTTTGCGTGCGAACAAGGCGCGGTGACTGCCGTGCAGTCATTCTGCACAAAGGAGCCGCAACGCCGTGCGCGCTCAAAAGCGGCCGAGCCCCTGCTTTCAATGGTTTGTGGGGTTGGCACCCCAGGTTCCCCGATCCTGCGTTGCGCCGCTTACGGGTAGAACCACTACCCGCTACGCGACGCGCCTTGTCTCGGAAAACCTGGGGTGCCAACGCGTGCGTGCACATTAATCCGCATTTCCCTAGATTAGGGGCACACCCGATCAAGGGTGTTGGCAATGTTTCCAGGGAGGGAAACGATGAAGAAGACCCGCCGCAATTCGGCCCGCCCGGGCCTTGCCTCGTGTACGCGATCGCACCGCCTTTGCGCTTCGACCATCGGGGCCGCAACGCTCGGATGGTTGCTCTTGCTGGGGCTGATGGCCCCGGCTGAGGCCGATGAACCACCCGAGATCCTGACCATCCTGAGTCAATTCGTCGCCGCCGGTACGGCCGCCATGCGCTGCACGGAAGTCGAAGAGGATCAGATGATCGCGTTTCTGGCTAATCAGCAGATGGTCTACCTGCGCTCCGTCATGGCGCTGGAGGACCAGCACCCCGAAGCCAACCAAGAGCAGATCGCGGCGACCCTGCTTCGCGGCCAGGAAGACATCCAGGCCCAGGTGAAGCGGCGCATCGACCAACACGGCTGTGACGATCCGAATGCCCGGGCACTGGTCGATCTGTTCGCGATGCAGGCGGAATGGAACCCGGGCAGCTCACCCCGGAGCGACACCGAGTAGGGCCCGACGGGTTCGCGCTCACACACTGCCACAAGGGACGTGCGGATGTGGATGCTGGCTGGATTGGTCACGATGATCGGAATGGCGGTCATTGGCTACCGACACAGGATGGAGGACCGCTGGAAATTGCAGGCCCTGACATTCAACAACCCGTACACCGGAACACCAATGGGCAACCCGCCCGAGGACGCCCTTTACAGCGAGCAGGAAACCGGAAGCCGTCGCGCCCCTTTGCAACGCATCGGCTTCGACCAGGCCCCCGATATCGAGCTTCGCGTCAAGGCTCGACGCTGGTGGGACTACCCTTTTACGGCCATTGGCCTCTCCGTGGCCTGCCGCACCGGAAACCGAGCGTTCGACCGGGCCTTTTACCTGGTCACGGACCAGCAAAGCCTCTGCCGCGCCCTCACGGGTTGCGCCACGACACAGGCACGAATGCTGCGCCTCCTCGAACAATGCGAAGAGCAAGATGTTCGGTTCCGCCAGCTCCGGGTTCGGCGCGAACGGATCTGGGTGGAGGTCAAATCGCCGAGGCGGCGCAAGAAACCAAGACCGATCGTGCTCGCCCGGGCATTCGTCCCGGGCTTGCGCGAGATCGCCGAGGCACTGGAGGCGGAGGTTCCCGCCGCGGTACGCGGCCGCAGGGAGCCATTTGCATGGAAGGCGGCGCTGTTCGCGGGTGCCAGTACGGCCCTGCTGATGGGCGGGACGGCGCTGCTGGCCCCCATCATGTTTTCGCCCCTGCCTGCCCCTGCCAGTGCGACAGGTCTCCTGTCGCTTGCATTCACTCTCGCGACCGTCGTGGTCGGCTCGCTGATGGCGCTGAGCATTGCGCTGCTCGGCCGGACGTCACGAACGCACCTGGTCCTGCTCGAGCTGGCCCTGGCAGGTTATCTGGGTGCCTTGATGACCAGCTACGGCCTGCTGCGCGAAGTGAACATGGCGTTCGACCAGGCGGCACCCGCCCAATACGTGGTGGAGGTGCAGGAAAAGACCACCATGAGGAGCAGCCGGGGAGGCACTCGCCGTTACCTGCGCGTGGACGGATGGGACGGCCCCCAACGGGGATACGGGGTAAAGGTCGGAGGTGCGCTCTACCGATCGGTACGCGAGGGTGACCGGCTGCTCCTGGAGGAGTACCCGGGGCGTCTCGGGGCACCCTGGATCCAGATGCACACCGCGCTTCCGGATGCCTCGGCCACGCCACAAGGCAGGGAGTAACCACCCATGTTCACACTAGCGTTGTTTACGTGGTTTCTGCTTTTTCTTTTCGTTTACGCAGCCCTATTCGCCCTGATCATCCTCGGAGCCCGTGCCCGCGCACACCCGGATACACGGGTGTTCTACGCGGCCCTTGCCCTGCTTGCCCCTTTCCCGGTGTTCTTCCTGGCTGTCCGGGGTATGCCCGACGGGACACCTCCACAGCTCGAACGGATGCTGGTGTTCGGCCTCCCGCTGCTGATGCCGTACGCGGTCCGCGCCCCATTCGTATTCCGGGCGCCCATTCGTAACGCCCTGAGCGCATCCAGAGGTAAGCCATGAGAATCCTGAAACTGGGCCTGAAGGCCGCCATGCTTGTGTTACTGGGCGTCTCCAGCGTGATTTTTCTCTGGTTCCTGGCCTGGTTGTTCTGGCTGGGCAGCGGCTATTTCTCTACGGCGTGGGGACTCGGCTCGGTCTTCGACGATGCCTCGCACCTGGCGCGGGACCGGGGAATCCACGAAGAAGACTTCACCCGCGCCCGGATCATCTTTGAAGCAAGGAGCCTGTTTGCCGCAATCGCCGGGCTGTGGGGCTGGATCGCCCTCTATACAGGCGCCAGTCTGATGAACCGGCCGTTGCGCAAAGTGCCGCTGACCATCAAGGCCGGGCTGGTAGCGGGCCTCCCGGCCGCAATCGTCATACCATCCACCGGCATGAGCCTCGCGATGTACCCCATCTCCACCGCTCTGCTGCTGTTCACCATCTGGTGGCTGAACCCTCTGGATACCCCCACATCGAGACTCTCAAGGGACTCGGCACCGGTGTCGCCCGGAGATCGATCATGAAGGACTCAACCTTGCTGACCTGCGGGTCGGCAATGCGCACCGCCACTGGATGAAACAGACCCCGACCTCGATGCCGACTTCGCCTTGTACCGACGGCTAATCGGCTGATCGCTGTAACCCCTGAATTACGACCTATCACCGCCAGCAGCCCGGGCGGGACAGGCACAGCGTCGTGATCTGCTTGCGGCTGCACCGGCAACAGTCGCCAGCTGCGCTGGGCGGCGGTATGTTGGCGACATGGAGATCGACCCCGTCATCCGCGAGTGGCTGCGCCTGGCCGGGCAGGCGCCCTCTTCGCACAACACCCAGCCCTGGCGGTTCCGCGTGGATCGCGCAGGGGTCGAGGTCTGGACCGATCCGGCGCGCTCGCTGCCCGTGAACGACCCGACCGGGCGCGAGCGCATCATCAGCTGTGGCTGCGCGGTGCTGAACCTGCGCATGGCCGCCGCCGCGGACGGCCAGGGCCTGAACGTACGCCCGGAACAGGCGGGCAGCGGCCCGTTCGTGCGCCTGCTGACCGGGCACCACAGCGGGCCGGACCGGCAGGAGCTGGCACCCCTGCGGGAGTGGATCGGCGCGCGCCATTCCTGGCGCGGCCGTTTTCGGCCGGACCAACCCTCCGCGGACATCATCGCCACCCTCGTACAGGCCGCCCGCCAGGAAGGGGCCTGGCTGCGTCCGATCACGGACCCGGAATGCCGCGGGGAAGTCGCCGAGCGGGTCCGGGCGGCGACGGCGGCGCAGTGGAAGAACCCCGCCTGGCGCCGCGAGCTGGCGCACTGGATGCGCGCGCCCTCCCATGGCGACGGGCTGCCAGTCGGGCGCCTGAGCGGTGGTCTGACCCGCTGGAGCGTGCGCCACCTGGTATCCGCCCGAGTAATGGCCCGGGACGAGGCCCGCGCGGCCCGGGCCGCACCGGTACTGCTGGCACTGGGCACCGGGATCGAGGGCCCGATGCAGTGGCTGACGGCCGGGCAGGCCCTGCAGCGCGTACTGCTTGAGGCCACGCGGCACGGGCTCTGCGCCCGTTATCTGAATCAGCCGATCCAGCAGACAGAATGGCGCCCCAAACTGGCCGAACTGCTGGGCGGGGGCCAGCCACAACTGCTGTTCGCGCTCGGCCGCCCGGACGGCACGCCCCACCCCACGCCGCGACGCCCGCTGGACGAGATGCTGAAACGCTGAGGGCAGCGCCCGCCCGCGCCCATTTGAAACGACACGCGGCAGGGGCATGAATGGCGTGCGCTACACTGAACCCCCGTTCACCTTTCGTCCGACGCCATTACTCGTGATGCTGCTCACCCTGCTCATTATGTTCGCCCTGCTGGGCCTTGGCCTGGCGCTGATGCTCTGGCATGCACGGCAGGTGTTTGCGGTGGAACTGCGCGATGGTGCGGCCCGCGTGCGGCGCGGCAAACCGCCGACCGCTTTCCTGCGCGGCTGCGAGGAGGTCGCGCGCCAGTTCCGGCTGCAGCGCGGCCGGATCACCGCCGTGCGCACCGACGCCGGCGTGCAGCTGCGTTTCTCCCGCGATCTCCCAAAGAAGACACACCAGGCCTTTCGCAACGTCTGGACACCCCCGCCGGGCGGCGGCGGTGGCGGTGGCGGCGGCATGCGCGCGACGGGATAACACCACCACGGCCTCGACCATCGCCCTGGTAGGCGGCGCCCCCGTAGGCGAGCGCCACATCGAATGGAATTTCGTCTCCAGCCGCCGCGAGCGCATCGAACAGGCCAAGCAGGACTGGCAGGACGGCCGCTTCCCGAAGGTCCCGGGCGACGAGCACGAGTTCATCCCGCTGCCCTGACTACCGGGGCCGGTACCCGCGAGAGTTGCGCCACAGGATGCTCTCGATTACGCCGCGCAGGTCAGCGGAACCGGGGCCGACCCGGGCGTCCGGGTCAGATCTCGGTATCCACCTGCGAACCCCGATTGGCCGGATCGGTAGCATCCAGTGTGCCGTCGGGTTGCAGCGTCTCGCCAAACCCGGCAGCCGCGTCAACCGACGCCGGCTGCACGCCCGGCGCAACAGCCGAACCGGCAAAGCTGGCCAGGCCCGCCGCCGGGGCCATCGCGCCCATGGGGGCGCTATCCGTTGTGATCGACGTTGTACTCGACGTGGCCAGCACCTGGATGGCCGGTGCGGACAGGGCGGGCGCCTGTGCCGGGCCCTGGGCATGCGGGGCGTCTGCGGGGTTGGCCCGGGTCTCCTGCCCGCTGGCAGTGCGCGCCTCCTGCGTCGACTGTGCAGCGGCATGGGCAGGGGACTGCCCATTACCCTGACCACCGGGTGTGTTCCCGTATTGGGGGCGATTGAATGCGGCGCTGGCTCCGATTCCGTCAAGCATGGCTCGGCTCCTCGGGTTTCATCCGTCCGGCGCTAGTAGCGGACAGTGTGCACTTCCGGAACGCGAGTCCCGGCTCGGACCGGTGGAAAAGCAGGGACCATGCCAGGCCCTGCCGCTGATCGGCCAGGGCGCCCCATGGCGCGCCGCGTGCGCCATCCGGCCCCGCGTCCGGGTTGCATTGATCGGCAAGCACGATCCGGTCCGCCGGAACCGGGTTGCCGGCATGCTGCCCTGGCGGGGGTGGTGTTCCGGTGGCCCGGGACCGACACTATGGGCACGCGGCAGACGGCCGCGAGGACCGCAAACCGCGTACCGCGCGGCCCGCTTGGGCAAAGGAAGGAGACACCTGCATGCTGCTGGCCCTGCTACTGATGATCGCGCTGCTACTGGCAGCCGGTGCCGTGCTGATCTGGCAGGTCAGCATCATCTTCAGCATCGAGATCGAGGACGGACAGCCGCGGGTCCGCCGTGGCGACCCGCCAAAGTCGTTCCAGCACACGGTACGGGACGTGGTTCGCCGCTACGGCATCCAGCACGGTCGCCTGACCGCCGTGCGCCGCCAGCAGGGGCTGCAACTGCGCGGATCGGCCTCGATACCCCGAGAGGCCAGATCCGAACTGCAGCACGCCCTGCAGCGCATCAAGGTAGGCCGCAAGCGCCGCAAGAAGCGGCGCTGACCGAAGCCGTGCCCGTGGCTTGCGCGCCCGCGCCCGCTCCCACACCCGGGGAGACCGGCCAGCACGCCGGGGCCTGGTTCGTCTACCTGCTGGAATGCGCGGGTGGGCGCATCTACACCGGGGTGACACCGCGCCTGGCCGCCCGCATGGCGGCCCATGGCAGCGGCCGCGGTGCCCGTTTCACCCGGATGCACCGGCCCAGGCAGCTGCTCGCCGCGCGGCCTTTTGCCTCTCGTGGCGAGGCGCTGCGCATGGAGCTGCGCATCAAGCGCTACAGCCCCGCCGCAAAACGGGCCCTCGCCCGCGACTGGGCACACGCCGCCAGCATCTGCCGGCTGCCCTCGGCGACGTGACTACTCCAGCGGCTGCTGGCGCGAGTGCCGGAACTGCTCCTGCACCGAGGCGGAAGGCTTGCCGGTCAGCAGGCTCACCACGACGATGGCCACGGTCGCGAAGATAAAGCCGGGCAGCAACTCGTAGACGTCGAACAGCCCGCCCTCGGCCTGGTTCCAGAGGATCACGGTAACCGCGCCGACCACCATGCCGGCCAGCGCCCCGTTGCGCGTCATCCGCGACCAGTACAGCGCGAGGATGATCACCGGGCCAAAGGCCGCGCCAAAGCCGCCCCAGGCGTAGGCCACCAGGTCCAGCACCCCGGCGTCCGGCGCCATCGCCAGCAGCAGGGCCACCAGCGACACGCCCAGTACGGCGGCACGGCTGATCCACACCAACTCGGTCGCCCCCGCCTCGGTGCGCAGGATGCCGCGGTAGAAGTCGTTGGTGATCGCACTGGCGGAGACGATCAGCTGCGAGTCGATGGTGCTCATGATCGCGGCGAGGATCGCCGCCATCAGGATGCCCGCCACCCACGGGTTGAACAGCGCGCGGATCAGCTCGATCAGCACGGTCTCGCCGTCCGCCAGCGGCGCGTCGGCAAAGTAGGCGATCCCCATGTAGCCCGTGGCCACCGCGCCAATCAGGGCCAGGACCATCCAGGTCATGCCGATCAGCGTGGCGCGCGGCACGTCGCGCTCGGAGCGCAGCGCCATGAAGCGCGCCAGGATATGCGGCTGGCCGAAATAGCCCAGCCCCCAGGCCAGCAGCGAGATCATGCCGAGGAAGGTCATGCCCTGCAGCACCTGCACATGCGTCGGATCCACGGCGGCGACCTCGCTCTGCACACTGCCCCAGCCACCGACCAGCACCACCGCGAACATCGGCACCACCAGGAGCGTCAGGAACATCAGGATGCCCTGCAGGAAGTCGGTCCAGCTGACCGCGAGGAAGCCGCCAAGGAAGGTATAGCTGATGATCACGATGGCGCCGACCCACACGGCGGTCTCGTAATCCATGCCGAACGAGCTCTGGAACAGCAGCCCGCCCCCGACCAGCCCGGCCGAGATATACAGGGTGAAGAACACCAGGATCACGATCGCGGAGACCACGCGCAGGATACGCGTGCGGTCCTCGAAGCGGTTCTCGAGGAAGTCCGGGATGGTCAGGGAGTCCTTCGCCAGCGCGGTGAAGCGGCGCAGACGCCCGGCCACGAACAGCCAGTTCAGCAGCGCACCGACCACCAGCCCGACCCCGATCCACAACTCGGACAGGCCGGACACGTAGACCGCACCGGGCAGCCCCAGCAGCAGCCACCCGCTCATGTCCGAGGCCCCGGCACTCAGTGCGGCCACCCCCGGTCCCAGGCGGCGCCCGCCAAGCACATAGTCCGACAGCGTGGTGGTCGTGCGGTAGGCCGCAATCCCGAGGATCAACATCGCCGCCAGATAGGCGGCAAAGGTCACCAGGGTGGGCATCGGCATGTTGATCTCCATGGAGCGTCTCCTCGTATCAGGCCGATGGCCCTTGTTGTTGTGGTACTCGGTCGCGTCTCGATCAAGTGTAGAGGACGCCGTGCCGCCCGGCGGCCTCGCGTCGTCAGTGCGGCGTGATCCTCACGTTCTGCTCAGTCGGCCGCCGCCAGCAGGCTGGCGTTGCCGCCGGCGGCCGTCGTATCAATGCACAGGTGGCGCTCCACCACATAGCGTTCGGGCGCGATCAGGGCGGTTTCCAGCGCAATGATCGGTCCGTCCCGCTGTGCCAGCGCCTGACGCAGCGCTCGGGTCCAGTCGCTCGCGCCGGCCGCGGCCACCGCGACCAGCCCCAGCCCCTCCAGCGCGGCCAGCGCGTCCGGTTCCAGCGCGCCATCGATCCCGACCAGCGGCACGCCCTCCCCGCGCAGCGCGCGCGCCGCACGCTCGGCCCCCGGTGCCAGCATGATCACCGGGCAGCCCGCCCCCAGCGCCTGCACCGCCTGCGCCAGCGCAATCTCCGCACCCGGCCCCAGGCACAGCACCGGGCCGCGGGGATACAGGCGCAGACGATTGCTCTCGCCGGTCGGGCCCGGCAGCGTCTGCGGGCTGGTGTCGAAGGCCGCAGTCTCCGCCAGGGCCTTGCGCAGCAGCCCCGTGCGCTCGGGCAGCGCCTCGCGCAGTACGTGCATGCGGTCGGTACGCTCGGCCCAGCCGCTCGCGTCCAGGGCATCCAGGGCATGTTGCAGGCGCTGCGGGGCCACCCATTCCGCCTGCGCGCCCGCCTCCGGCGGGTCCGGCCGCTCCGCGGCAATGGACGTGCGACGGGCAAAGCGCGTCAGGTACAGCGGCCCGCCCGCCTTCGGCCCGGTGCCGGAGAGCCCCTCGCCGCCGAACGGCTGCGAGCCGACGATGGCGCCGATCTGGTTGCGATTGACGTACTGGTTGCCCACGCGCAGGCGTTCCACCACCTGCTGCACGCGGTCGTCGATGCGGGTATGTAGACCGAAGGTCAGACCATAGCCGCGGGCGTTGATGGCATCCACCACCGCATCCAGCTCGCGGGCCCGAAAGCGCGCCACGTGCAGCACCGGCCCGAACACCTCGCGCTCCAGCTCGCCGATCCCGGACAACCGGACGATGGACGGTGCGACAAAGCGACCGTTCTCCGGTACCGGCAGGGACTTCAGCAGCCGCCCCTGCTCCTCCTGCGCCCGCAGGTAGTCGCGGATATCCGCCTGCGCCTCGGCATCGATCACCGGCGAGACGTCGGTCGCCAGCTGCCAGGGATCGCCGATGCTCAGCGCGTCCATCGCGCCCTGCAGCATCTCCAGCAGGCGGTCGTAGGCCTCGTCCTGCACGTAGAGCATGCGCAGCGCCGAGCAGCGCTGCCCGGCGGACTGGAAGGCGGAGGCCAGGATGTCGCGCACCGCCTGCTCGGTCAGCGCCGAGCTGTCCACGATCATCGCGTTCAACCCGCCGGTCTCCGCGATCAGGACCGCATCCGGCCCGGCGTTGTCCGCCAGGCTACGGTGGATCCGCTGCGCAACCTCGGTGGAACCGGTAAAGCAGACCCCGGCAATGCGCGGGTCGGCGGTCAGCGGCCCGCCCACCGTCGGGCCATCGCCCGGCAGCAGCTGCAGGGCCGACTGCGGGAGACCGGCCGCGCGCATCAGCTCCACCGCGCGGGCGGCGATCAGCGGGGTCTGCTCGGCCGGTTTGGCAACCACGGTATTGCCCATGGCCAGGGCCGCGGCGACCTGCCCGGTGAAGATCGCCAGGGGGAAATTCCAGGGACTGATGCAGACGAACACGCCGCGTGGCTCCAGCTCCGCCTCCTGCCCCAGGCGTTCGGCCTCGCCCGCGTAGTAGCGCAGGAAATCGGCCGCCTCGCGCACCTCGGCAATGCCGTCCCAGACGGTCTTCCCGGCCTCGCGGTTGGCCAGTGCGATCAGTTCCGGGGCATGTTCCTCGTAGCGGTCCGCGATCGCCCGCAGCAGATCGGCGCGCGCCGTCACCGGGTGCGCCGACCAGTCGACGAACCCGGACAGGGCCGTGTCCAGCGCCTGTTCGACCTCCTCCGCCGTGGCCTCGCGGACCTCGCCGACCACGGCACCGGGATCGGAGGGGGAGACCGCAACGCGCGGCGCGCCCTGCGCCGCGTGACCTTCCACCAGCATGGGTGCGGCCTGCCACTGGGTCTGCGCGAACGCCTCGCGCGCGGCCAGCAGCGGCAGGATGGAGGCTGGCTCGTTCAAGCGGTACCCGCGCGAGTTCTGTCGCTGCGGCCGGTAGAGATCGACCGGGTCACGGATGGTCGGGTTGGCCACGGCGTCGCCCAGCGCGTCCAGGTCGGCGATGGGATCGCGCGCGATCTCCGCGGGCGGGATGCTGCTGTCCACCACCTGGTTGACGAACGAGCTGTTGGCGCCATTCTCCAGCAGGCGCCGCACCAGATAGGCCAGCAGGTCGCGGTGCGCCCCCACCGGCGCGTAGATGCGGCAGCGGGTGCCGGCCGTCGCCTTGACGATCGCGTGCACCGATTCCCCCATGCCGTGCAGGCGCTGGAATTCGAAGCCGTCACGGGCGTCGCCGGCCATCGCCAGCACCGCCGCGCAGGTGTGCGCATTGTGGGTAGCAAACTGCGGGTAAATGCGGTCGCGCCGGTCCAGCAGCATCTGCGCACAGGCGATGTAGCTGACATCCGTGTTGACCTTGCGGGTGAAGACCGGGAAGCGTTCCACGCCCAGCTCCTGGGCCTGCTTGATCTCGGTATCCCAGTAGGCGCCCTTGACCAGACGCACCATGATGCGCCGGTCCAGCCGCTGCGCCAGCGCATACAGCGCCTCGATCACCGGGGCCGCGCGGCGGCCGTAGGCCTGCACGACCACGCCAAAGCCGTCCCAGCCCTCCAGCTCCGGGTCCGCCAGCAGGGCCTCGATCACGTCCAGCGACAGGTCCAGACGGTCCTGCTCCTCGGCGTCGATATTGAACCCGATGCCGGCGCGCGCGGCCTGACGCGCCAGCTCCTGCGCCCGCGGCACCAGCTCCGCCATGACCGTCGCGCGCTGGGTGTACTCGTAGCGCGGGTGCAGCGCGGAGAGCTTGACCGAGATGCCGGGGCTGGAGCGCACGTCGCCTTGCGCCTGGTTCGCGATCTCGGCGATCGCCGTGGCATAGGCCTGGTGATAGCGGCGGGCATCGGCATCGGTGCGCGCGGCCTCGCCCAGCATGTCGTAGGAATAGGTGTAGCCCTCGTGTTCCCTCTCGCGGGCATTGCGCATGCCCTGGGCGATGGTCTCGCCAAGCACGAACTGGCGACCGAGCAGCTTCATCGACTGCGCGACGGCCGTGCGCACCAGCGGCTCGCCGACACGCCGGATCAGGCCGCGCAGGGCGGCGGCCGGGCGCTGCGGATCGTCGTTCAGCACCTTGCCGGTCAGCATCAGCGCCCAGGTCGAGGTATTCACCAGCGGGGACGATGAGTGCCCGAGGTGGGCCGCCCAGTCGGAGGGCTCGATCTTGTCCTGGATCAGTTCGTCGATGGTCTCGGCATCCGGCACCCGCAGCAGCGCCTCCGCCAGGCACATCAGGCCGACCCCCTCCTCGGTGGACAGGCCGTACTCGGCCAGGAAGCTCTCCATCATCGACGGCGTGGTCTCGGCGCGTACCCGCTCGACGATGCGCGCGGCCTCCGCCGCGATGCGGGCGCGGGCCTCGGCATCCATCCGGATGCCGCCGCGCAACTCCCACAGTACGGCCGCCTCGTCGGCCGTGTAGGCCTCACGGATGCGGGCGCGGTGGGGATCGGACGCCGGGTCGCGTGTCGGGTGCGGGCGGGTGTGGGGCTGCGTCATCGGCCTGCTCCTGCGGTGCCGGGGTTGGCTCGACCGGGCGCCGGCCTCTGACTGGAAGCATAGACGGGCGCGTCCGCGGTCCTCGGGGCCTAAGGGTCACAGGTGCCCCGTCTTCACGTAGATCAGGGTCTCCTGTTCCACCCAGGGATTGTGCTGGCTCAGGTGCGGGCTGCGAATCCACGTGCCGGCGGGGTAACGCCCGTGCTCGTCGATGAATTCACCGGACAGCACCAAGATTTCCTCCCCGCCCCAGTGCCGATGGGGCTGGAAATGTTCGCCGGCCGGCCAGTGCACCAGTGCGGTGTGTTCGGTCTCGAAGCTGTGCAGATGCAGGACCCGCAGCCCGCCGATGCCCGGCTGGAACGGCGCCGAAAGGGTATCCACCACCACCTTGTCGCGGTCCTCCGGGGCGAACTGCTCGAGCTTCACGAACAATGTGCAGCCGGGGTCCGAGTGCGGCGCGTGGCGGGAACCGGGCGGGTTGCGCAGGTAGGTGCCAGCGGGATAGTCCCCGGCCTCGTCAGAGAACACGCCGTCGAGTACCAGGATCTCTTCGCCCAGTGCATGGGTGTGCGGCGGGAAGCGGGCTCCGGGCTGGAACTGCACGACGCTGGTGGCGCGGCCTGCTTCCGCCAGCTCGCGTTCCAGCGGCTTGCGCACCACGCCTTCGGCGCGGCTGCCGCTCCACGACATGGCGGCCGTCTCCACCACCACCGGCTGCTGCAGATCCAGATTCAGGGCTTCCATCGCGCGCTCCGTTCACCTCCCCAGTCGAACACGCGACCCGCTGTTAGTTCCTGGTCAGGGAGAGCAGGCCCTCAGTGGTGGTGCCCTTCGCGCCCCGGATGATGACCGTGATGGTCGTGATGGCCGCCCCCGGAATGCGCCCCTGGCGAGCCACCGGACTCGCCCTGATAGCCACGGGCCTCTCGATAGCGCGCCTTCTGCTCCGCGTCGAGCAGCGCGTCCATCTCCAGGTGGTAGGACAGATGCACGTGGCGCAGGCGGCCACGCAGCTCGCCGATCTCGACGGTCAGCGACTCGATGGTCGCGCTGCTGATCCCGCCTTCCGCGAAGCGCGCATCCAGCTCCCGCTCCCGCTCCACGATGCGCCGGCCGAGATCACGCGCCTGCTCCCGCATCGCCGCGAACAGGCGCTCGGTCTCGCGCCGCTGCTCGGGCGTCAGCTCCAGCGAGTCGGCCACCTCCAGCACATGCATCGGCCCCGGATAGCCATGCAGTTCGGCCGGCAGCGCCATGCCCATACCCCGCCCTTCCAGCAAATCCTCGGTCTCCTGCGCGGAGAGTGCCTTGATCTCGCGTGCCTGCAATTCGGAGTACGGATTGGCCGCAACCGGCGCCGCAACGGCCAGGGCAATCCCCACAACCAGCCACCCGGAAAAGCGGAATATACGATGCATGATGGAACCCTCGACGGTGAAAAGTGTTCGCATTGTAGATCGCTGGCGATCTCGGGGCGCGGGATCACTACGGGACGTCTAGACTCCAGAGCGGCACCCAGAACAACCAAAACAGAAAGGACGCGACATGCTGATTATCGGACTGATTGTGGTCGTTGCCGCGCTGGTGTTCGCCACGGCGAAACTGCGCGTGCACCCGTTCCTGGCCCTGCTGATCGCCGCCTTCGTGATGGCGATCATCGGCGGCATCGCCCCGCGCGAGGCCATCAGCGTCATCAACGACGGCTTCGGCAGCACCCTGGGCTATATCGGTATCGTGATTGCGCTGGGCACGATCATCGGGGTCATCCTCGACCGCACCGGTGCCGCCGTGGTCATGGCAGAGGCAATCATCCGTACGCTGTCCGACCGCTTCCCCACCCTGACGGTCTCGATCATCGGCTACATCGTGTCCATCCCGGTGTTCTGCGACTCGGGCTACGTGATCCTGAACTCGCTGAAGAATGCCCTGGCCAAGACCGCCGGCATCTCGGTGGTCGCCATGAGTGTCGCGCTGGCCACCGGCCTGTTCGCCACCCACAACTTCGTGCCACCCACCCCCGGCCCGATCGCGGCCGCCAGCAATGTCGGCATCGCCGATGCGCTGGGCCTGGTGATTCTGGTCGGCCTGTTCGTGTCCGCGGTGGCGGCCGCCGTTGGCTGGCTGTGGGCCAGCCGCTACGCGAAGGCCAACGACGACGAGCTGCTGGAACCGGACCCGATCAGCGAAGCGACTGGTCAGGAGATCGAGAAGGAAGAGATCAAGCTGGAGCATCGCCCGACGACCCTGGGCGCCTTCATGCCCATCCTGGCGCCGATCGTACTGATCTCCATCGGCTCGGTGGCCGCGCTGGCCACCCGCGATACCGACCCCGGCATGCTCGCCGCGGCCCTGATCTTCCTCGGCACCCCGGTGGTGGCGCTGGCGATCGGCGTGATCTTCGCGCTGCTGCTGATCAAGGGGGCCGGCATCAAGGACCGCTTCCACCAGATGACGGTGGACGCGATCCTGCTGGCCGCGCCGATCATCCTGATCACCGGCGCGGGCGGCGCCTTCGGCAACGTGCTGCGCGAGACCCCGATCGGCGATCAGCTGGGCGACCTGCTGAGCGGGCTGGGCCTGGGCCTGCTGGTGCCGTTCCTGATCGCGGCCGCACTGAAATCCGCGCAGGGCTCGTCCACCGTGGCACTGGTCACCGCGTCCAGCATGATCGCGCCGATGCTGGCCTCGCTGGGCCTGGATTCCACCATGGGCATGGTCCTGGCGGTGATGGCCGTGGGTGCCGGGGCAATGACCGTCTCGCACGCGAATGACAGCTTCTTCTGGGTGGTCACCCAGTTTAGCCGCATGAAGGTGTCCACCGCGTACAAGGCGTTCACCACCGCTACGCTGCTGCAGGGCATCAGCGCAATGATCACCATCTACATCCTGGGGCTCATCTTTGTCTAGGGGGACGCTGACCAATCGGCACGCTCGCGTTGGTACCCCCCTGTTTCCCGAGACAAGGCGCGTCGTGCAGCGGGTAGTGGTTCTACCCGCAAGCGGCGCAACGCAGCATCGGGGAACAGGGGGCACCAACCCCGAAGGGGCTCGGCCGATTCTGCGCGCTGACGGCGTTGCAGCTCGCTCATGTAGCTCGGCTACACTTCACTCACCGCGCCTTGTCAGCGCGCAGAGTCGACTCGAGCGCGAACGTGCCGATTAGTCAGCGTCCCCCTGGTCATTTCCGGGTGGTGGTGTGCCCGGACAGCTACAAGGGAAGCCTCGAAGCCGAGGACGTGGCGGCCGCCATGGCCCGGGGCGTGCACGCGACCCGCCCGGATGCCCGGATACGCGCCCTGCCCATGGCCGACGGTGGCGAGGGCACGGCCCGTCTGGTCAGCCATACCCTCGGCTGGGCCTGGCACCTGTCCGACGTGACCAGCCCCACCGGCACCCACCTGAGTGCCGGCTGGGGCTGCGATCATCGCGAGCGGCGCGCGGTGATCGATGTCGCCTCCGCCTGCGGCCTGGACCGGATCCCCGATGATCGCCACGACCCCTGGCAGCTCCACAGCTTCGGGGTCGGCGAGTTGATGCTGGCCGCCCTGGACGCGGGCGCCGAACACCTGCTGATCGGTCTCGGCGGCAGCGGCACGGTGGACGGCGGCGCGGGCATGCTGGCCGCGCTGGGCGTGCGTTTCCTCGATGCGCAAGGGCAGCGCCTGCCGCCCCACCCCGCGGGCCTCGCGGATCTACAACGGGTGGACTTCGACACACTGGACCCGCGCCTGGCCCGCGTCGACATCACCGTCCTGAACGACGTCGACAACCCGCTGACCGGGCCGCATGGCGCGGCGGCCGTGTTCGGACCGCAAAAGGGCCTGAAGACCGCAGACATCCCGGCCATGGATGCCCACATGGAGCGCCTGGCCGCCGCCATCGAGGCCGCGGGGCAGTTGCAGCGGCCCGTCGACACCCCGGGGGCGGGCGCCGCCGGCGGGCTCGGCTTCGCGCTGGACTGCGTTCTCGGCGGCCGCGCCCGCATGGGGGCCGGCTATCTGGCCGAGCTGATCGGACTGGATGCCGCGCTGCGGGAGGCCGACCTGGTCATCACCGGCGAGGGCCAGCTCGACGGCCAGACCTCGCACGGCAAGGTCGTCGCCGAGGTGGTACGTCGCGCCCGCGAGCATCAGGTGCCGGTCGTGGCGGTGGCCGGCTCCATCGCCTGCGACGCGGCCGAGCTGGCGGCCGTTGGCCTGAGCGATGCCCGCGCCCTGTGCGATGGCAGCATCACCCTGGACGAGGCTCTGGCCCACCCCGCGCGCTACATCGCCGAGCGTACCCGCACTCTGGTCGAGGCCCGTCACCCGACAGATTCACCATCCGCACCGGACTGAACATCATCCCACTGAACGCGCTCGTACGTGATGACGTTGAGCTGAGAGGCCGGGCGCCTGGCGTCAGACGGCGACGTCGGCCAGGTGGCCCTTGCCTTCCAGCCAGGCGCGGCGTTCGGAGGCGCGCTTCTTGCCGAGCAGCATGTCCATCAGTTGCTGGGTGTCGTCGGCGGCGTCCAGGGTGAGCTGTACCAGGCGCCGGGTGTCCGGGTTCATGGTGGTCTCGCGCAGCTGTAGGGGGTTCATCTCGCCCAGGCCCTTGAAGCGGGTCACGGAGACCTTGCCCTTCATCTTCTCCGCCTCGATGCGTTCCAGCACGCCGGCCTTCTCGTCGTCGTCCAGCGCGTAAAAGGTCTGCTTGCCGACGTCCACGCGATAAAGCGGCGGCATCGCGATGTAGATATGCCCCCGCTCCACCAGCGGGCGGAAGTGCCTCAGGAACAGCGCGCACAGGAGGGTGGCGATGTGCGCGCCGTCGGAGTCGGCGTCGGCCAGGATGCAGACCTTGCCGTAGCGCAGCCCGTCGAGGCTGGTCTGCCCCGGATCCACGCCCAGGGCCACGGAGATGTCATGGATCTCCTGGGAACCCAGCACCTGGTCGGGATCGACCTCCCAGGCATTCAGGATCTTGCCACGCAGCGGCATGATCGCCTGAAAGTCGCGGTCACGCGCCTGCTTGGCGGAGCCGCCGGCCGAGTCGCCCTCGACCAGGAACAGCTCGGTGCGCTCCAGGTCCTGGCTGGCGCAGTCGGCCAGCTTGCCCGGCAGGGTCGGCCCCTGAGTGACCTTCTTGCGCACCACCTTGCGCCCGGCACGGCTGCGCTTCTGCGCGTTCTGGATCGCCAGCTCGGCAATGCGCTCGCCCTGCTGCGGGTGCTGGTTCAGCCACAGGCTGAAGGCATCCTTGACCACGCCGGAGACAAACGGCGCGGCCTGGCGCGAGGACAGGCGTTCCTTGGTCTGCCCGGCAAACTGCGGGTCCTGCATCTTGAACGACAGCACGCTGGAGACCCGCTCCCAGACATCCTCCGGCGCCAGCTTGATCCCGCGCGGCAGCAGGCTGCGGAACTCGCAGAACTCGCGCACGGCATCCGTCAGACCGGTGCGCAGGCCGTTCACGTGCGTGCCACCCTGAGTCGTCGGGATCAGGTTCACGTAGCTCTCGCTGACCACCTCGCCGCCCTCCGGCAGCCAGGTGACCGCCCAGTCGGCAGCCTCGGTGGCCCCGGAGACCGAGCCCATGAATGGCTCCTCCGGCACACGATCGAGGCCATCCAGGGCCTCCACCAGATAGTCGCGCAGCCCCGCCTGATAGCACCACTCGCAGGCCTCGCCGGTGGTCTCGTCGCGGAACGTGACCGTCAGGCCCGGGCACAGCACGGCCTTGGCGCGCAGGATGTGCTTGAGCTTTGGCACCGAGAACTTCGCCGAATCGAAGTACTGCGGGTCCGGCCAGAAATGCAGTGTGGTGCCGGTATTGCGCTTGCCGACCTCCCCCACCGCCTCCAGGTCCTGGGTCTTGTGGCCGCCGGCGAAGGCCATACGGTACTCGCGCCCGTCGCGCTTGATCTGCACCTCGAGCTGCTGTGACAGCGCATTGACCACCGAGACGCCCACCCCGTGCAGACCCCCGGAGAACTGGTAGTTCTTGTCGGAAAACTTCCCGCCCGCATGCAGCGTGGAGAGGATCACCTCGACCCCCGGGCGGTTCTCGCGCGGGTGCAGATCCACCGGCATGCCGCGGCCGTCATCCGACACGGAGACCGAGTCGTCCTTGTGCAGGACCACGTCGATCCGCTTCGCGTGGCCGCTGATCGCCTCGTCCACCGAGTTGTCGATCACCTCCTGCGCCAGATGGTTCGGGCGGGTGGTGTCGGTGTACATGCCCGGGCGCTTGCGCACCGGGTCCAGCCCCTCGAGGACCTCGATATCGGATGCGGAATAGCTCACACAGGAACCCCTTTATTGATCATGCCCTTTGCCGAACCCGGCCTTCTGAACAGGCACCGTCATTGCGAGGAGCGAAGCGACGAAGCAACCTCCCAACGAACCCCCCGGCGTTGGTCCGGGCCAGCGCCGGGACCGTCCACGGAGATCGCCACGCGCCTGCGGCGCTCGCGATGACGGTGCCTTTACCTCGTCATTGCGAGGAGCCACAGGCAACGAAGGAACCCCTCAACGCAAGCCCCGACGTCCGCGCCTGCCGGCGCCGGGGCCACACGCATGGATCGCCACAGCGCAGCGCGCCTCGCGATGACGAGGGTGGCGGGTTTCGTTACCGGCGCGCCCCCTCGTCCCGGACTGTGCGCAGCGTACCAAAGCCCGCGGGGGAAAGGCTGCTTGCAATCCCGGGGCCGATCCCAACAATGCAGGACAGATTCCGTATCCCCGTCTTCACAGGAGGTTTCCGATGGAAGAAGCCGCGAGCATCACTGGCAACGACATCCTCGACGTGACCCAGGAGGATTTCCAGCAGGCCGTTCTGGACGAATCCCACAAGCGCCCGGTCGTGGTGGATTTCTGGGCCGCCTGGTGCGGGCCCTGCCAGCAGCTGATGCCGATGCTGCAGCAACTGGCCGCGCAGTACGCCGGCAAGTTCCGCCTGGCCAAGGTCAACAGCGACGAGCAGCAGGCCCTGGCGCAGCAGTACGGTGTGCGCAGCCTGCCCACGGTGATGATCTTCCGTCACGGCAAGCCGGTGGACCAGTTCATGGGCGTGCAGCCGGAGCCGAACATCCGCGCGATGATCGACCAGTACCTGGAGAAGCCTTCCGACAAGCTGATCGAGAAGGCCCGCGAACAGGCCCAGGCCGGAGACACGGACGCGGCCCTCGCCACGCTGCGCGCGGCGCTGGAAGAGGACCCGGACAACGGCGACCTGCGCATCGAGCTGGCCCGCGCGCTCGCCCAAGCCGGCGACCCGGAAGCCGCCGAGGCCGAGCTCGGCAAGCTCCCGCTGGACCAGAGCGAAAAGGAAGAGGCGAAGGCCCTGCGTGCCCGCCTGGTATTCGCCAAGACGGCCGCCGGCATCGACCCGCAGGCGCTGGCACAGGAGCTGCAGGAAGGCGATCCGCGCCCCGAGGCACTGGAGCAGATGGCCGCCTACGCGATGCTGTCCGGCCGCGCCGAGGAGGCGCTGGGGCTGTACCTGCAACTGATGAAACAGCACCGCTCCTACAACGACGGGGCCGGCCAGAAGGGCCTGCTGGCCGCGTTCGAGGTCCTCGGCAACGATCACCCGCTGGTCGGTCAGTTCCGCCGGCAGATGGCCTCGCTGCTGTACTGACCGGGCTCCGGTTGCCGTCACAGCATCCTTGCAGACGGCTACGACTTCGAAGTCGCCCCGTCGGCCAGAGGGCTGGCCTCCTGCAGCACGCGGCAAGCCCCCCGTAGGAGCCGAGCCCCCTCGGCGATTGGCGTTGATCAACCACCATCGATCCGAGCTGCACCCGCGACGGGAACCACGGTGTGCAGGGCAAGCGCGGGCGGGGATTCGCGAGCAGGCTCGCTCCCACAAAGGGGCCCTTCCCGGGTGGGTCGAGCCGGGCCGCTGGCTGCGGCCCGGTCGACGTCCGGATCAGTTGCTGCCGAGGATGCGCTCGATCACGGCCTGCGGTTCCTGGTAACCGGAGAGCTGCTGGCCACCCTCGGTGATCAGCGCCGGGGTGCCGCGCAGGCCGAGCTGCTGCCCCATGGCCATGTGCTGATCCTGCGGCGTGGCGCAGCTGCCGTCGATATCGTTCAGCTTGTCGCCTTCCTTGGCCCGGTCCATCGCCTCTTCGCGATCCTCCGCGCACCAGATACGGTCCATGATCTCCGGGGAATCACGTCCCAGCACCGGGAACATCAGGTAACGCACCTTGATCCCGGCCGACAGATACTCCGGCAGGTCCTGATGGATCTCGCGGCAGTAGGGGCAGTTCGGATCGGTGAAGATGTTCAGCACGCCCCGGGTCTCCCCGTTCGGCGAGTAGGTCACCAGCTCGCTGTCGTCGATGGCGGCGAACATGTCCGCGCGCACGCCGCTGAGCGCGGACTGGGTCAGGTTTTCGCGGGTCTCCAGGTCGACCATGTTGCCCTGGATCAGATAGCGCCCGTCCTCGGAGACATAGAGGATATCGGTGCCGTAACGGACCTCAAAGACACCTTCCATCGGCGTCTCGCGGATGCTGTCGATCTCGGTATCCGGGATGACCCGGGCCATGTATTCCTCGATGGCCTCGGTGGCCATGAGCGGGGTACTGATGACGGCCAGGGCCGCAGCAAGGGGAAGAGCACGTTTCAGGGACATGGATTCTCTCGTGTCGATACAAAAAAGCGGCGCCAGTTTACCAGCCTCGCGGGGGTATCCCCGGGCCATCTGGCGGAGTCCGGTAATAGACGTCAGCCGCGGGGATGATGTTCCGCATGCAGGCTCTGCAGGCGGGCGCGTGCGACGTGGGTATAGATTTGTGTGGTCGACAGACTGCTGTGGCCCAGCAGCATCTGCACCACGCGCAGGTCCGCCCCGTGGTCCAGCAGATGCGTGGCAAATGCATGGCGCAGGGTGTGCGGCGACAGTGGCGACTCGATGCCGGCACGGCGCGCGTGAGCCTTGATGCGGTACCAGAAGGCCTGACGCGTGAGCCCGCCGCCACGCCGGGTGACGAACACCGCCTCGCAGGGCGGGTGACCGTCCATCAGGTCCGGCCGTGCCTCGCGCTGATAGCGAGCCAGCCAGTGGGCCGCCTCCTCGCCCAGTGGGATCAGGCGTTCCTTGTCGCCCTTGCCGGTAATGCGCACCACGCCCTGCCGACTGTTCACCTCCGACTGCTCCAGCCCCACCAGTTCGGAGACCCGCAGTCCGGTGGCATACATCAGTTCCAGCATCGCGCGATCCCGCAACCCGACCGCATCGTCGATATCGGGGGCCCGCAGCAGGGCCTCCACCTGGGCCTCGGACAGGCTGTCCGGCAACGGGCGCCCGGCCCGGGGGGACTCGATCCCGGCGCTCGGATCATCCTCGCGCTCGCCCTGGTGGACCAGATAGCGATAAAAACGCCGGATGCTGGACAGTGCCCGGGTGATGGACTTCGGCCGTGCCCCGGCCTGCATGCGGGCGCTGACATAGCCCAGGAGATCGGCCGCACGGGCGGATTCCAGGCTTGCCCCCCTGGGTTCCAGCCAGTGCGCCAGACCCTCCAGATCGCGCCGGTAGGCCGACAGGGTGTGGTCGGACAGACCCTCGACCGCCCAGAGCTCGTCCAGGAAGCGGTCGAGGGCCGGAGATGCCGCCGTGGCGACGCTCACGCGTTACTGGCCACCAGGTTTCCCGACATTGCCCGGGGCGTCCGGGTTCTCCGCGCGGAACTTGCCGGCCAGGTTCTCGAAGACCTTGGTCAGTTCCAGCGGCAGCGGGAAGAAGATGGTGTTGGCGTTGCCGTTGGTCGACATGTCGGACATCGTCTGCATGTAGCGCAGTTGCAGCGAAGAGGGGCTGGCCTCCATCTGCTGCGCCGCCTGCACCAGCTTTTCGGCCGCCTGCAGTTCGCCCTCGGCGTGGATGACCTTGGCGCGGCGTTCGCGCTCGGCCTCGGCCTGGCGCGCGATCGCGCGGATCATGGAGTCGTCCAGGTCGACATGCTTGATCTCGACATTGGTGACCTTGATGCCCCAGGCGTCGGTCTGGGCATCGAGGATCTCCTGGATGTCGTTGTTCAGCTTGTCGCGCTCGGAGAGCATCTCGTCCAGATCATGCTTGCCGAGCACCGAGCGCAGCGTGGTCTGCGCGAGCTGGCTGGTGGCGGCGTAGTAGTCCTCGACCTGGATCACCGACTTGGCGGAATCCACCACGCGGAAGTACAGCACCGCGTTCACGCGTACCGTCACGTTGTCCTGCGAGATCACGTCCTGGCTGGGCACGTCGAGCGTGATGATGCGCAGGTCGATCCGCACCATCTGCTGGATGCCCGGGATCACGATGATCAGACCCGGACCCTTCACCGACTGAAAACGGCCGAGGAAGAAGATGACGCCGCGCTCGTACTCGCGCAGCACCTTGATCGACATCACGATGATGGCGACCAGGATGACTAGCGGGACGACAAAGAAACCGAGATCGTTCATGTCCTGCTCCTTCTGCGTTATGGGCTCGGCGGCGACCGGTCAGCCGGTCGTGGCAGTGCCCGGGGTGTCTTCTTCAGTCACGGGTTCGACCCGCAGCCTGAGTCCTTCGATGGCGGTCACGCGCACCTTCTGTCCCTCGCGGACCGGTGCCGAGGTCTCGGCGTTCCACTGTTCGCTGTGGACCCAGACCCGGCCGCTGCGATCGAAGTCCTCGCGCGCCTCGCCGATCATCCCGATCATCTCTTCATAGCCGGTGGCGGGCTTCTTGCCGCGCAGGCTGAACAGCCGTCCCAGCACCCAGACGGACAGGATGCCGATGGCGATGGCCGTGCCGATCACCAGTGGCAGGGCCACGTTCAGGTTGGGGTCGTCCCACAGGATGATGGAACCGGTCGTGAATGCCACGATGCCTCCTATGCCCAGCGCCCCGAAACTGGGCACGAAGGCCTCCGCAATCATGAAGATCATGCCCAGCAGCATCAGCGCCAGGCCCGCATAGTTCACCGGCATCACCTGCAGCGCAAAGAACGCCAGGATCAGCGCGATCGAACCGATCACGCCGGGGTAGATCGCGCCCGGATTGGCCAGTTCGAAGATGATGCCGTAGATCCCCAGCAGCATCAGGATATAGGCGATGTTCGGGTTGGTGATCACGGACAGCAACTGGGTACGCCAGTCCGGATCCATGCGCACGATCTCCAGCCCTTCGGTCGCCAGCGTGCGCTCGCCGTCGTGCATGCGCACGGTATGCCCGTCGATCTGGGCGAGCAGGTCGCTCAGGTTGTCCGCCACGAAGTCGATGACGTTCTGCTCCAGCGCGGCGGTCGCGGTCAGGTTGGAGCCCTCGCGTACGGTCTCTTCCGCCCAGTCGGCATTGCGTCCGTAGCGTTCCGCCAGGCCGCGGATATAGGACACCGCGTCCTCCAGCACCTTGCGCTCCATCGCGTCGCCGCCGCGGCGCGGGGCCGGGTCGTCCTCCAGCAGTTCCTCCTCGCTGGCGGGTTCGACCTCGCCGTTGTCGGCTCCATTCTCATCCGCAGGCTCATCCGCCGCGTCCGTTTCGTCGTCGCGCGCCTCGCCATTGGCCTCGTCGGTTTCCGTATCGTCGCGCGCGTCCTCGTCCGGCTCCGGCGGGTCCATGCCCGGGAGCCCGCCGCCGCCCATCTGCACCGGGGTGGCCGAGCCCAGATTGGTGGCCGGGGTCATGGCCGCGACATGCGACCCGTAAAGCATGTAGGTGCCGGCGCTGGCCGCGCGGGAACCCGCCGGGTGGACATACGTGACCACCGGCACATCCGATTGCAGGATGTTCTTGATGATGCTGCGCATGCTGGAATCCAGACCGCCCGGGGTATCCAGCATCAGGACCAGGATCTCGGCGTCCTCGGCCTCGGCCCGCTCGATCCCCCGGCGGATGTAGTCGCCGGTGGCCGGGCCGATCGCGTCATTCACCGTCAGCAACAGGCCGTGGCGATCCGCGGTCTGGGCCAGGCTCGAGGCGGCCAGCCAGCCGGCCCCGAGCACCAGGAGGGTCAGCCACAGCAGGTGGCGCCAGCGGCGCCCTCCGCCCACTCCTGCCTTGCGTCCAAATGAAACCCGCATGGGCTTCCTCTCCCGTCAGGGTGGATTCGTCGTACACTGCGTGCGCACACGCGACAGCCGACTCGCCCACCACGATAAACCAAAGGCCGGACCCGCGCCGAACCCGCAGACCCGCATGGACCCGCAGGCAAAGCAGACCCCGCCCGAGAATCTCGCCGCCGTGATACTGGCCGGCGGTCAGGGCCTGCGCATGGGCGGGCGCAACAAGGGCTGGGTCGAGTATCGGGGCCGCCCCCTGATCGAACACGCCATCGCGCGCCTGCGCCCCCAGGCGCCGCGCCTGGCCATCAGCAGCAATACCGATATCGACCGTTATCAAGCGCTGGGGTTTCCCGTCCTGACCGATTCCCACGCCGATTATCGCGGCCCGCTGGCCGGGATCGCCGCGGCCTTCGCGGCCTTCCCCGACCACGCGATCCTGTGCGCGCCGGTGGACGCACCCGAGCTGCCCCTGGACCTGGAATGCCGCCTGCGCCAGGCCCTGGAGACCCACCCGGCGCCCGCCGCCATTGCCCACGACGGCCACCGCCTGCAGCCCCTGTTCGGCCTGCTCGAGCCCGCGGTGGCGACGCGCCTGCAGAGCGATCTCGCGCATGGTTCGCTGGCGGTGGGACGCTGGTTTCACGAGATCGGCGCGATCACGGTGGACTTCTCCGATCAGCCGGAGGCATTCGCCAACATCAACACCCCCGGGGACCTGATGGGCTGAACGCCCCTCGCGACCCGGCCGGATCTCGCTATACTCGGACGCGCTTAACGCAGGCAGGCCACCATGATCCAGTCCACCTCCAAGCTCCCGCGCATCGGCTTCGCCGCCTGGAGCGGCAGCGGCAAGACCACCCTGCTGAAGGGCGTGATCCCGGCCCTGCGAGCCCGCGGCCTGCGTCCGGCGATGATCAAGCATGCCCACCACGAGTTCGACGTGGACAAGCCGGGCAAGGACAGTCATGAGCTGCGCCATGCCGGCGCCGACCAGATGCTGGTGGCCTCCGGTCGGCGCTACGCCCTGATGGTGGAGACCCCGGAGACCGACGATGGCCGCGTGCCGGACCTGGACATGCTCTGCGCGCGCCTGGACCCGCGCCGCTCCGACCTGATCCTGGTCGAGGGTTTCAAGCAATGGGACCTGCCCAAGATCGAGGTGCATCGGCCGTCGGTGGGCAAGGCCCCGCTGTACCGCGAGATCCCCGGCGTGGTCGCGGTCGCCACCGATGCCACCACACTGGACTTCGACGGCCCGCTGCTGCCGGTGAATGACCCCGACGCAGTGGCGGCCTTCGTCATCGACTACCTGGACATCCACCCCTGACCCGGAGACCCCCATGTCCGAGGCTGCCCCCGGCTGCGACGAGTTCGATCCCAACGCCAAGACCCTGGAACAGGCCCGTACCGCGATCCTGGAAGCCTGCCAGAGCCTCGAGGAACAGGAGACAGTGGCGCTGGAGCAGGCCCTCGGGCGGACCCTGGCGGAGCCCGTGGCCGCGCGCATCGACGTACCACCCGCCGCGGTCTCCGCCATGGATGGCTACGCCCTGCGCGCGACGGACGCCGCCAAGGGTGCGCGCCTGGCACTGGTGGGCACCTCGGCGGCCGGGCACCCCTGGGATGGCGAACTGCAACCGGGCCAGTGCGTGCGCATCCTGACTGGCGCGGTGGTACCGGAAGGGGCCGAACTGGTCGTGATGCAGGAGCAGGTGGAACGGGACGACGCCACCATCCTTCTGCAAAACGGTGACCTCGCCACGGGCCACAACATCCGCGGCCCGGGTGGCGACACCGCCGCCGGGACCCCGCTGTATGCCGCCGGGACAACCCTGGGCGCCGCCGAGATCGGGGTGCTGGCGAGCCAGGGCATTGCCCGGGTGAAGGTACTGCGCCGGCCGCGCGTGGCCTTCTTCTCGACCGGGGACGAACTGGTGCCCGTGGATCAGCCACTGGGCCCGGGGCAGATCCATGACAGCAACCGCCACACCCTGCGGGCGCTGCTCGCGGCCTACCCGGTCGAGGTGCAGGACTACGGCGTAATCCGCGACACCGAGGAGGCGGTACGCGAGGCCCTGACGCGTGCCGGGGAAACGGCCGACGTGATCATCACCACCGGGGGGGTCTCGGTCGGCGATGCCGACCATGTGACCCGCGTGCTGCAGGC
Organism: Thioalkalivibrio sp. ALE28; assembly: GCF_000377425.1. Taxonomy (NCBI): domain Bacteria; kingdom Pseudomonadati; phylum Pseudomonadota; class Gammaproteobacteria; order Chromatiales; family Ectothiorhodospiraceae; genus Thioalkalivibrio; species Thioalkalivibrio sp. ALE28. Next base: position 140,936 of record NZ_KB898098.1, read on the forward strand.
CTCCGGCCAGGTCGGCTTCTGGAAGCTGGCCATCAAGCCCGGGCGCCCCCTGGCCTTCGGGCATTTCGGCCAGGCCCACTTCTTCGGTCTGCCGGGCAATCCGGTGGCCGTAATGACCACCTTCGCCCTGCTGGTGCGCCCGGCCCTGCAGCAGCTGGCCGGGCGCGCAGCGACCGCACCGCAGACCCTGAACGCACGCCTGCTGGAAGACCTCCACAAGACCCCCGGGCGCAAGGATTTCCAGCGCGCGGTGCTGGAGACCGACGAACGCGGCTGGGTGGTGCGCGCCGCCGGCGGCCAGGGTTCACATCAGTTGCGCGCGATGAGCGAGGCCAACGCCTACGTCGTCCTGCCACGCGAATCCGCCGGGGCCCGTGCGGGTGACTGGGTGGAGGTCCTGCCGTTTCGGGAGATCTTTCCGACCCCCTGAGGCCGAGTCAGTCGGCCTGGATCAGCGCGGCGAATTCGCGCTCCAGCAGGGCCTCGTCACCGAGGTTGAGCTCGACCAGACGGCGCAGGTGGGAGGCGGATTCCAGCGGCATGGCCTCGATCTCCACGCCCAGCCACAGGCCCTCGTGCCAGCGCACCCGGCCCTCGAAGGTGATCCGCGCCTCCTCGCTGAGCGGGATGTCGACACTGACCTCGTCGCCATCGGCCATCGCGGGAAGATCCGCGCCCTCCAGCAGCACGCCCTTCAGGGAGATATCCTCCACCCGGACCGGGCCGCCCCCGCCATCGGTGAGCAGGGTAGCCGGAAATTCCAGGGGGATACGTTGAAAGCGTCGCTCCATGCGGCAAGACTACGCCCACTCCGCACCCGCGGCCAAATCCAGAACCACCCGGAACGCCCATGACCGAAACCGCCGCCTCGTCCATCGACGGCCAGCCCTCCAGCCTGCTGCGCCGCCTGGCCGCCATCGTCTACGACGCCCTGCTGCTGGTGGCGATCTGGATGGTCCTCGGCCTGCTGGTGGTCATCCTCGGCAACACGACCGGGCTGTACTCGCCCCGCGCCCATTTCGTGCTCAACCTGATCGTGGCCTGGGGGTTCTTCTACTGGTTCTGGACGCGCACCGGGCAGACGCTCGGCATGCAGGCCTGGAACATACAGCTGCGCACCGAGGGCGGACACGCCGTCAATGCCTGGCAGGCGACGCTGCGCTATCTGGTTGCGGTCGCCCAGTGGCTGGTGATCCTGATGGCCATCTGGGCGGTGCGCGAATACGGCGCGGTCGCCATTACGGTGGTCACCGCGGCGGCGCTGTTCGCGATCGGCCTGTCGCAGTTCCACCCGCGGCGCTGGATGCTGCACGACTGGCTCACCGGCACCGAACTGGTGCGCATCCCCGGCCTCGCCAAACCCCGCTGGAAACAGAACCGCAAGACCTGACCTCGATCCGGTTGTTTGTTTCACCACGAAGCACACGAAGGCACGAAGAAGGGCAAAGGGCGGATTCACCACGGAGAACACAGAGGACACGGAGAAAACCGAAAGGCTTTCGGATCGAACCTCGCCGGGACGGGTCGAGCCACGCGAAATCTACCGGGGGTGGTCGGTCCGCAGGCTTGATGCGATCTATTGCGCACGTCGGCACACTGCCCGCCGCCAAACAAACACCGATTTTCTCCGTGCCCTCCGTGCTCTCTGTGGTTCAATCGCTTTTGACCTGGCCCTTCTTCGTGCCTTCGTGCGCTTCGTGGTGCACAACCATCAGGGGGCGAGCCAGAGGCCGAGGTCGTCCAGGGCCTCGGCGATCTCGGTGGCGATGCGGCGGTAGCCGCGGGCGTTGGGGTGGACCGGGTCCGCGCGCAGATCGCTCTCGGACAGCACCCCCGAGAGCACGTCCTCGATCAGGGGCACCTGTTCCTCGTGCGCCAGCTCGCGGTAGATCGGGTCGTCCCGCAGGCGGCCGGTGGCCGCGCCCAGGGCGGAGGCCCGCGGCACCCCCAGCAGCAGGGGCTGGGCTCCATGGTCGCGAACGGTCTCCACCAGTAGACGCAGATCCTCGCGCACCGCGGCCGGGTCGCGCTGGCGCAGGAAATCGTTGCCACCCAGCCAGATCAGCACCAGATCGGGCTCGTGCGCGCGCAGGCTCGGGGCGAGACGCTCGCGGGCGCTGCTGGCGCGATCCCCGGGCACCCCGTCGTTGACGATCGTCCAGCCGGTGATCGCCGCCAGGCGCGCCGGGTAGTCCTCGCCCGCTCCGGCCCCGGTCCCGTGGGTCACACTGTCGCCGAAGGCCAGTACTGTCGCCTGGCGCGGGAGCGGATCGAAGTCGCCCGGGACGCCGCTCCCGCAGGCCACCAGCATGGCGACCAGCCCCAGCAGGAAGCCCGCGCGCAGCCAGGCCATCATGTCTGGCGCCCCATGCGATACAGCGCCACCAGTGCCAGGATCAGGAACAGCACGACCGGCAGGCTGGCGGCGACGAAGGGCGGCAGGTTGTAGACCAGCCCCAGGTGGGTCATCGCGCGCATCACGATTGCGAAGGACACGCCGATCGCGATGCCGATGAACAACCGCCGGCCGGCCCCGCCCTCGCGCTGGGAACCGAACAGGAACGGGATGGCCAGCAGCAGCATCACGAAGGTGCTGGCCGGCAGGGTCAGGCGTTGCCAGAACGCGACCTCATAGGGGGCCGAGTCCAGGCGATTCTCCTGCAGGTAGCCGATATAGCGCGCCAGGTTCTGCGCCGCCATCTGGCCCGGCTCGACCACCAGCACGTCGAAGTATTCCGGCGCGATCAGCCGCTCGATGGTTTCGGTCTCCAGACGCTCCGACTCGACACGTTCCAGCGACAGCCTTGAGCGTTTTACGTCCTGCAGCCGCCAGGCCCCGCCCTCGTACTGTGCGCTCTGGGCGCGCGTGATCTCGCGCGGCTCGCGATTCGCGTCCACCTCGATGATGCGCACCCCGATCAGCCGATTGCCCGGCAACACGGTATCCGCCTGCACCATGCGCCGGCCATCGCGTGCCCACAGCCCGATCGGGCTCACGCTCAGCTGTTCGTCGAAGGCCGTCGCCTTCAGGTTCTGCGCCCGGCTCTCGGCGGCCGGGGCGAAGAACTCGCCCACCACCACCATCGCCACCACGACGACCAGGCCGGCCTGCATCACCCAGCCGATAAAGCGGCCCAGTGTCATCCCGGCCGCGCGCATCGCGGTCAGCTCGCTGTTCGCGGCCAGATTGCCCAGCCACAACAGACCACCCAGCAACGCCGCCGACGGCAGCATGTCGTACATCCGCCGCGGCAGGGTCAGCGCCACGTACAAAAGCGCCTCGGTCAGCCCGTAGTTGCCTCGCCCGGTGTCGCGCAGCTCGTCGATCAGCGCGAACACCGCATCCAGCGCCACCAGCAGGACCACGGCCAGCGCGGTCCCGATCAGGACCTGGCGCATGATGTAGCGCCCCAGCACCGTCGTCATGGCGTCACCTCGTCACGCTCCATGGCCCGGCCGAGGCCCAGCATGCCCTTGCGCCAGGCGAGCACCAGCCAAAGCACCAGCATCGAGCCGTGCGTCCACCACAGGCCCAGGGCCAGCGGCGTGCGCCCGTCCGCCAGCTGGCCCTGCCCCAGGATCAACAGGTTGGCATACAGCACGTAGACGCCGATCGCCGCCGGGATACGCGCATAACGGCCGGTGCGCGGCGGCACCTGCGCCAGCGGCAGCGCGATCAGGCTCAGCACCAGGATCGACAGCGGCATGGCGAGGCGCCATTCCAGCTCCGCGCGGTGGTCGGGGCGATGCCGCTCCTCCCAGAGATCCAGCGTCGACATCGCGTTCAGCGAGCGGCGCCCCGCCCCGGCGTCCGGTTCGGTGATCTGGGTCCGCAGGCGCTCGAACTCGAGCATGCGGAAGCTGCTTTCGCCCGGCACACCGACGTGGCGGTAGCCGTTCTCGAGGATCAGGAAGCCGCTGCCCTCCGCCCCGGGATCGGGGATCGCGCGCTCGGCCACGGTCACCTGCGCCTCGCCCTCCACCTCCCGGTAGATGAACACCTCCAGCAGCGCCTCGCGGTCTTCGCTCAGGCGCTCGGCGAAGAAGACCTGCTCGCCCACCCGCGAGCGCAGGAAACGCCCGGGGGTAATCCCGACCAGGTCGGAGCGCTGCTCGGCCAGGTCGCGGAACTGATCGATCTGGGCCTCGGTACGCGGCACCACCAGCATCATCAGCACCAGCAGCAGCAGCGTCGCGGGCACGGCCACCCACAAAAGCGCGCGATAAAGCGCGGCGAAGGACATGCCGCTGGCCTGCAGCGCGACCAGTTCGCTGTCGCGCTGCAACCGGCCCAGCACCAGCATGAAGGCCAGAAACAGCGCCACCGGCCAGAGGAAGACAATGCCCTTGAAGGCACCGAAGGCCACCAGCGGCGGCAGAAAATCGACCGGGATCGTGCCCTCGGCGACGTCCCGCAGCACCCGCGCCAGCACGCCGCCGATGATGACCAGCAGCAGGACGATGGTGACCGCGGTCTGGGTGACCAGCAGCTCGCGGGCGATGAAGCGTTCGGCACGGCGCAGAATCATGCGCGCATTACCCCGCGGCCCGCGCGGCGCGTGGTCGGTCGCCGCGTGGCGCTGGTACCATGATGGAACTCATTTTCGGGAGGCATTCATGCAATTCTCCGTCACCACTTCGACCCTCGACAAACCCCGCGCCGGCATCCGCGCCGCCGGCATCAATCACAAGCGCAATCCGGCCGCGGGCGCCAGTGCCCTGGATGCCGCGCGCGACGGCGAGATCGCGGCACTGCTGAAGGCCGGCGAGATGGATGGCGAGGCCGGCAGCCGGCTGTTGCTGCCCGGCGGTGGCAGCCCAGGCAATCAGGGGAAGGGTAGCGCACTCCTGATCGGCCTGGGGGCGAAGAAGGACTTCGACGCCCGCGCCGCGCGCAAGGCGGCGCAGGCCCTGGCCGCCGCACTGGTCGAGCGCCCGGCCACCAGCGCCGCGATCGCGGTCGCGGACTTCCAGCCGCGCGGCAAGGACATCGCCTGGGTGGTGCACACCCTGGTCGCGGCGATCTCGGAGGCCGCCTACCGCTTCACCCCGTTCAAGGGCAAGGAGAAGACCACCCCGGTGAAGCTGGACAAGATCCAGCTGTGCGTGGAGCGCAAGGACGCCGAGACCGCGAAGCAGGCCTGCACCGAGGCCGCGGCGATCGCCACCGGCGTGAACCGCGCGAAGGACCTGGGCAACACCCCGCCGAATGTCTGCTACCCGGAGAGCCTGGCCGACACCGCCCGCGAGATGGCGAAGCAATACAAGCAGCTGAAGGCCACGGTCCTGGACGAGAAGGACCTGGAGAAGCTCGGGGCTGGGGCCATCCTGGCGGTCGGCAAGGGTTCCGAGCGCCCGCCGCGCCTGATCGCGATGGAGTACTCCGGCGGCAAGAAGGGCGACGCCCCGGTGGTGCTGGTCGGCAAGGGCATCACCTTCGACACCGGCGGCATCTCGCTGAAGCCCGGCGCCGAGATGGACGAGATGAAGTACGACATGTGCGGCGCGGCCAGCGTGTTCGGGGTGATCGAAGCCTGCTGCGAGCTGGGGCTGCCAGTCAATGTGGTCGGCGTGGTCACCAGTGCCGAGAACATGCCCGATGGCCGCGCGACGCGCCCGGGCGACATCGTCACCACCCTGTCCGGGCAGACCGTCGAGATCCTGAACACCGACGCCGAGGGCCGTCTGGTGCTGGCCGACGCCCTGACCTGGGTTGAGCGTTACAAGCCGAAGGTGGTCATCGACATCGCCACCCTGACCGGGGCCTGCATCATCGCGCTGGGCCATCAGGGCGCGGCGATCCTGGGCAACAACGAGCGCCTGGCGAAGGGCCTGCTGGCCGCCGGCGAGGAGACCGGCGATCGCGGCTGGCAGCTCCCGCTGTGGCCGGAGTACCAGGAACAGCTGAAGAGCAATTTCGCCGACATGGCCAATATCGGCGGGCGTCCGGCCGGCACCATCACCGCCGCCTGCTTCCTGTCGCGCTATACCGAGGACTACACCTGGGCGCATGTCGATATCGCCGGCGTGGCCTGGAAGAGCGGCAAGGAGAAGGGCGCGACCGGCCGCCCAGTGCCGATGCTGATGCGCTACCTGCTCGACCAGGCCTGATCCGGGTCGGGCGCGGATGACCCACGTCAGCTTCTACCTGCTGCAGGACCCGGCCCCGGAGGCGCGCCTGCGCTTCACCTGCCGCCTGGCGAAAAAGGCCAGCAGCCAGGGCCATCGCGTGCACATCCACACCGGCTCGCCGGAGCTGACGCGCACGCTGGACGAGTGGCTGTGGACCTTCGAGGACACCGCGTTCCTGCCGCACAGCACCGATGTGCGCGATGCGGAAGTCCCGGTCTCCCTGCACGAGGCCCATGCCCCGTCGGATCGCTGCGACGTGCTGATCAACCTGGCGCCGGAGGTGCCGGAGTACTGCGGGCGCTTCGAGCGCGTCGCGGATATCGTCGGCGGCGAGGAGTCGGAACGCGACGCGGGCCGCGCCCGCTACCGCTACTTCAAGGAACGCGGCTACCCGCTGGAGCACCACAACATCCAGTAAAGGGGCGCTGACGGCGGCGGTTCAGACGCGCGGTGGCGGGTCGGGAATCTCGCGCAGCCAGGCCTCCAGCTCGAACAGGGGCAGGCCGACCACATTGGTGTAGGACCCTTCGATCCATTCGACAAAGGCGGCACCGCGCCCCTGGATGGCATAGGCGCCGGCCTTGCCACGCGGCTCGCCGGTCGCCCAGTAGGCCGCGATGTCGGATGACGTCAGCGGCCGCATGCGCACGCGGGTCGTCACGGTACGCGCCCGCATGGATGCACCGGGCCGGCCCAGCGCCATGCCGGATACCACCCGGTGCTCCCCGCCGGAAAGGCGTTGCAGCATGGCCTCGGCATCGGCGAAATCCGCGGGCTTTCCCAGGGCCTCGTCGCCCACCGCGACGACGGTATCCGCGGCCAGCACCCACTGCCCCGGGATGCCGCACGCGATGGCCGCCTCGGCCTTGGCGATGGCGAGGCGTTCGACCAGCACCTCCGGGGACTCGCCCGGTAACGGGGTCTCGTCCACGTCCATCGGCGCCACCTCGAAGGCGAGCTGGATCTGCTCCAGCAGTTCGCGGCGGCGCGGGGAGGCCGAGGCCAGCAGCAGCGGATGAGCCACGGGCGTCACGCGCGGTGGTAGGGGTGGTTGTTCAGCAGCGACCAGGCGCGGTAGAGCTGCTCGGCGACCAGCACCCGCACCAGCATGTGCGGGAAGGTCAGCGGCGACAGCGACCAGGCCCATTCCGCACGGGCGCGCACGGCCTCATCCAGCCCCGCGGCCCCGCCGATCACCAGCGCGACATCGCGCCCGTCCTGCTGCCAGTCCTCCAGGCGCCGCGCGACGCCCCTGGTGTCCACGCCCTTGCCGCGCTCGTCCAGCAGGATCACGCGGGCGCCCTCGGGGATGGCCTTCAGCAGGATCTCGCCCTCGCGCCGCAGCAGCGTGGCCGTATCCATGGACTTGGCCCCGGAGGGGCCGGCCAGGGCCTGCAGGTTCAGGTTCAGCTCGCGCGGCAGACGACCGGCGTACTCGTCGAACCCGGCCGCCACCCAGTCGGGCATGCGCTTGCCGATCGCAATCAGGTCCAGGCGCATGGCGGCGCGCCCCGGTCAGCCGCGCAGGCGGCGGACGCGCTCCAGGCTGGGGTCCTCGGGCGCGGCCTTTTCGGTATCCGCGGCCTCCTCGGCCAGCCAGAGCTTTTCCAGGTTGTAGAAGTCGCGGGTCTCCGGGAGCATCACGTGGACGATCACGTCGTTCAGGTCCACCAGCACCCACTCCTGGCTCTCCTGGCCCTCGACCCCCAGCGGCTGGATGCCGGCCTCCTTGGCCTTCATTGCCACCGACTCCGCGGTGGACTGCACGTGACGCCCGGAGGTCCCGGAGGCGATCACCATGTAGTCTGCCAGCGTGGTCTTGCCGCGGACGTCGATGCTGCGGATGTTCTGGGCCTTCATGTCGTCCAGAGCGGTGGTCACCAGCTCCAGGAGTTGTTCACTGTTCATGCTGTCGGTCATATCCCGTGATTGCGGTTCGACACGGCCCGGTACAGGCCGCGGTCGTGGATGTAGCGATTGACGGCGCCGGGGAGCAGGAAGCGCGGGCTGCGCCCGGCCTGCAGTTCATCCCGGATCGCGGTGGCGGAGATATCGAGCTGGGTCACCGGCTGGAAATAGACCCGCCCGCCCGGGGCATTGCGCAGCACCGCCGGGTCGCGGGTTGCGGCATTACCCAGCCAGCCCCCCAGATCCTGCGAGGCCGGGCTGCCGGGACGATGCGAGACCACGATATGCGCCAGATCGAAGATCTGCTTCCAGCGGTTCCACGACGGCAGGCCGGCGAAGGCGTCCATGCCCATGATCAGCACCAGCGGTGCCTCCGGCCCCAGCTCCTCGCGGAAGCTGAGCAGGGTGTCGACGGTGTAGGACGGCCCTTCGCGATCCAGTTCACGGCGATCGGCCACAAACCCCGGCACGTCCGCGATGGCACTCTCCACCATCGCCAGCCGGTCGTCGCTGCCGGTGCCCGGGCTCGCGCGATGCGGCGGCACGTGGCAGGGGATGAAGTGTACCCGTTCCAGGCCCAGATGCTGCTGGATCTCCAGCGCCGGACGCAGATGCCCGAAGTGGATCGGATCGAAGGTGCCGCCGAGGATCCCGATCACGCCGGGCGTGCCCCAGGGAGACGCTGATCCAATCGCACGTCTTTCTTAGCTACGCACATGACCGTCGCCGAACACCACATACTTGAGGGTCGTCAGCCCATGCAGGCCCACCGGACCGCGCGCGTGCAGCTTGTCGGTGGAGATGCCGATCTCCGCACCCAGGCCGTACTCGAAGCCATCGGCGAAACGGGTGGAGGCGTTCACCATCACCGAGCTGGAGTCCACCGCGCGCAGGAAGCGCCGGGCCCGGGTGTAGTCCTCGGTCACGATGCTGTCGGTATGGTGCGAACCATACGTGTTGATGTGGTCGATCGCCGCGTCCAGGTCGTCAACCACGCGGATCGCGAGGATCGGTCCCAGGTACTCGGCCACCCAGTCGTCCTCGGTGGCCTCGGCGATATCCGTCCCGGCATTCGCGAGGATGGTCCGGGTACGCGCGCAGCCACGCAGGCTCACCTGATGTTCCGCCAGGGCCGTCGCCAGGCGCGGCAGGAAGGCCTCGGCCTGATCCGCGTGCACCAGCAGCGTCTCCATGGTGTTGCAGGTGCCATAGCGCTGGGTCTTGGCGTTCACCGCGACCGCCAGCGCCTTGTCGAGATCGGCCCCGCCGTCCACGTACACGTGGCAGACGCCGTCCAGGTGCTTGATCACCGGGATCTGCGACTCGTTGCTGACGCGTTCGATCAGGCCCTTGCCACCGCGCGGAACGATCACGTCCACGTACTGCGGCATGCGCAGCAGCGCGCCCACCGCCGCGCGGTCGGTGGTCGGCACCACCTGCACCGCCTCGCGCGGCAGCCCGGCCTGCTCCAGCCCGGCCTGGATGATCACGGCCAGCGCCTGGTTGGAGTGCAGGGCCTCGGAGCCGCCGCGCAGGATCGCGGCGTTGCCGGACTTCAGGCACAGCGCGGCGGCGTCGATGGTCACGTTCGGGCGCGACTCGTAGATGATGCCGATCACGCCCAGCGGCACGCGCATCTGGCCGACCTGGATGCCGCTTGGTTGATAGGCCATGTCGGAGATGGTGCCCACCGGATCGGGCAGGCCCGCCACCTGGCGGCAGCCCTCGATCATGGTGTCGATGCGGGCATCGGTCAGCGCCAGGCGATCCAGCATCGCGGCGTCCAGGCCGCGCTCGCGTCCCGCCTCCAGGTCGCGGCTGTTGGCCTCCGCCAGTTCGGCACGGCGCGCGGCGATGCCCTCGGCGATCGCGTGCAGGGCCGCGTTCTTCGCGCCCGGCTCGGCCTCGGCCATGCGCCGCGAGGCCACGCGCGCGGCACGGCCCAGCGCCTCGACCTGGGCGATCACATCGTCGGCTACGGATTCGGTGGGGTTCACGGCAGCGTTCATGCGGTCAGACTCGTTCCGGGTTCAGGGCGGGTTCGGCCACGGTCAGCGGGCGCCCCGCCATACGGGCCACCAAGTCTAGCAACCCCTGCCGGGCATTGCCGTTTTCCTGACCCTTGATCACGCGATCCACGCGCGCGGCCTCGGCCAGCAGGCCCCGCGCCTGCGTCAAGCTCAGCCGCGACATGGCCTGGCGCAGGGCCTTCTGGCCATCGCCGAAGCTGCCCTGGAAGGCCTCCTTGTCGGGCGCGCCGGCGGCCTTGCGCTCCATCGCCTGCACCAGCAGCCGGCATTCGCGCGCCAGCGCCCACAGGATCAGCGGCTCCGCCTGGCCCTCCTCCAGCAAGCCCTCCAGCATGCGCAACGCGTGGCGGACATCGCCGCGCAGCGCGGTCGGGGCCAGGGCGAACAGCTCGAAACGCGCGGCGTCGGTGGTGGCCTCCGCCAGCACCGTCTCGTCGATCTCGGTCACGCCGGCCAGCGCCAGCTTCTCGATCTCCTGGCGCGCGGCCAGCAGGTTGCCCTCCACCCGCGCGACCAGCAGCGCCAGCGCCGGGTCGGTGATGCGCAGCCCGTTCTTCTGCAGGCGCGCGCGGATCCAGCTGCCCAGCTGGGCCGGCGGCACCGGCCGCGCATGGATCACCACCGCACGGTTTTCCAGGGCCTTGAACCAGGCCGCCCGGCGCATATCGCGGTCCGGACGCGGCAACTGGAGCAACAGCACCAGATCGTCCTGCGGATCGCCGGCGTAGGCCTTCAGGTGGTCGCCACCGGTCTTGCCCGGCTTGCCGGTGGCCAGGCGCAGGTCCAGCACCGTGCGCTCGGCAAACAGCGAGCGGTCGCGGATCGCGGCCTCGAACGGCCCCCAGTCGGACTGTGCGGTCAGGTCCAGCACCGTGCGCTCGAGGAAGCCCTGCTCGCGGGCGGCCGCGCGGATCGCGTCGGCCGCCTCGATCGCCTGCAGCGGCTCCTCGGCCAGCAGCAGGTAGATCGGCGCCAGCCCGCGGGCGAGATCCTGCTCCAGGCGGGCGATATCCAGCGCCATTACGGGGCCGGCTCCTCCGCCGGTTCGCGCAGGCGGCCGTCCGGCTCGGTCAGTGCCGCGATCCGGCGCTGCAGCTGACCCACGATGTCGCGGTCCATCGCCTCGCGCAGCGTGGCCTCGCGCTCGCCACGGCTGAGCACGGCGGTCCCGTCGAACAGGTAGATGCGCGAGGCGCGCAGCGGCCCCAGGTCCACTGCTTCGCCGTCGACCGGGCGCAGGCGGACCTCGACCGTGCGGATCAACTCGTACTCGGACACCCGCGCCGCCTCGGTCACCGACAGGGTGCGACGCTGGTCGTTGACCGAGCGGATCTCGAGGATCGCGCCCTGCCCCTCGGGGCGCTGGTTGACGATCTCCACGCCGGCGGAGCCCAGGGTCACGGCCAGCTCGCGGTACAGCGAATCACGCGCATTGATCCCGGTGATCTGGACCGGCTGCAGCGCCTCCGGCCACTCGCCACTGCCGCGCAGCTGGAAACCGCAGGCGGCCAGTGCAGCCACCAGCACCAGGACCAGCGCGGCGCGCAGCAGGGCGGTCATTGCGGCTTCACCACGAAGTTGACCAGCCGGCCCGGGACCACGATCACCTTGACCACATGGTGGCCCTCGAGATGGCGCTGTACGTTCTCGTCGTTGCGGGCAACACTCTCGATGGCGTCCTTGTCAGCGCCGGCCGGGACCGCGATCTCGGCGCGGCGCTTGCCGTTCACCTGCACCGCCAGGGTCTCCTGTGCGGCCTGGCGCGCGGCCTCGTCGACCGTCGGCCAGGCGGTGGTCGCGACCAGCTCGTCATGGCCCAGCGCGCGCCACAGGGTCTCGGTCACGTGCGGGATGATCGGCGCCAGCATGCGCACGATGCCTTCCAGGGCCTCCTGGCGCACGGCCGCGGCCTGCGCACCATCCTTCGGGAATTTGCCGAGGTCGTTCAGCAGCTCCATGTTCGCGGCCACCGCCGTGTTGAAGGTCTGGCGCCGGCCGATGTCGTCGGTGACTTTGGCGATGGTGTCGTGCAGCTTGCGCCGCAGCTCGCGCCCGGCGTCGTCCAGCGCGTCCACCTCCAGCGCCCCCGGCGCATCGCCGTTCACGTGCTCGTGCACCGCCCGCCACAGGCGCTTGATGAAGCGCTGCGCACCCTCGACGCCGGAGTCGGACCACTCCAGCGACAGGTCCGGGGGTGCGGCGAACATGGTGAACAGCCGCGCGGTGTCAGCGCCGAAGCGCTCGATCAGCGCCTGCGGGTCCACGCCGTTGTTCTTCGACTTGGACATCTTCTCCATGCCGCCCACGACGACCGGCTGGCCGTCCTCGCGGTGGCGCGCGGCCTTCACCGAGCCGTCCTCGGCGCGTTCCAGCTCGACATCGGCCGGGTTGATCCAGTCCTTCCCGCCGTCACCGCGCTCGCGGTAGAAGGTCGGCGCGATCACCATCCCCTGGGTCAGCAGCCGGGTGAATGGCTCGTCGGAGGCCACCAGGCCCTCGTCACGCAGCAGCTTGTGGAAGAAGCGCGCGTACAGCAGGTGCAGCACCGCATGCTCGATGCCGCCGACGTACTGGTCCACCGGCAGCCAGTGGTCGGCGCGCGGGTCCAGCATCGCGGTGTCGTTGTCCGCGCAGGCGTAGCGGGCGAAGTACCAACTGGATTCGAAGAAGGTGTCGAAGGTATCGGTCTCGCGCCGTGCCGGCTTGCCGCATTCCGGGCAGGTTGCCTCGAAGAACTCCGGCATGCGCGCCAGCGGCGAGCCGGCGCCGTCCGGGATCACGTCCTCCGGCAGGCGCACCGGCAGGTCGGCTTCCGGCACCGGCACCGCCCCGCAGTTGTCGCAGTGGATCACCGGGATCGGGCAGCCCCAGTAGCGCTGGCGCGAGATACCCCAGTCGCGCAGGCGGTAGTTGCGCCGGCGCCGGCCCAGCCCGGCCTGCTCCAGGTGTTCGGCGATCGCGGCCTTGGCCGCCTCGGAGGCCTGCCCGTCGAAGTCGCCGGAGTTCACCAGCACACCGGGATCGGTGAAGGCCGCGGCCTGTACGTCGCACTCGGTACCGTCGGCCGGGGCGATCACCTGCCAGATCGGCAGGTCGTATTTCGTCGCGAACTCGTGGTCGCGTTCGTCGTGTGCCGGCACCGCCATCACCGCGCCGGTGCCGTATTCCATCAACACGAAGTTGGCGACCCAGACCGGGACCTCCGCACCGGTCAGCGGATGGCGGGCGGTAAAGCCCAGCGACCGGCCCTTCTTCTCCATGGTCGCCAGATCGGCCTCGGCCACCCCGCCTTGCGCGCAGTCAGCGACGAACGCAGCCAGTTCGGCATCATGTTCCGCCAGCGCCTGCACCCGCGGGTGTTCCGGGGCCAGCGCCATGTAGGAGACGCCGAACAGGGTGTCCGGACGCGTGGTATAGACGGTCAGCGGTTCGCCGCCATCCACCGCGAACTCCAACTCCACGCCCTCGGAACGCCCGATCCAGTTGCGCTGCATGGTGCGCACCTGGTCCGGCCAGCCGTTGAGGTCGTCCAGGGCCTCCAGCAGCTCGTCGGCGTAGTCGGTGATGCGCAGGAACCACTGCGGCATCTCGCGGCGCTCGACCAGCGCGCCGGAGCGCCAGCCACGGCCTTCGATCACCTGCTCGTTGGCGAGTACGGTCTGGTCCACCGGGTCCCAGTTCACGGTCGCCTTCTTGCGATAGACCAGGCCCTTCTTCAGCAGGCGCACGAACAGCCACTGTTCCCAGCGGTAGTAGTCGGCATCGCAGGTCGCGAACTCGCGCGACCAGTCGTAGGCAAAGCCCAGGCGCTTGAGCTGGGTGCGCATCTGCTCGATGTTCTGGCGCGTCCAGGCGGCCGGCGGGACATGGTTCTGCATCGCCGCGTTTTCCGCCGGCAGGCCGAAGGCATCCCAGCCCATCGGCTGCAGCACGCTTTTGCCCTGCATGCGCTGGAAGCGCGCGATCACGTCACCGATGGTGTAGTTGCGCACATGCCCCATGTGCAGCTTGCCCGAGGGGTAGGGGAACATGGACAGGCAGTAGAACGGCTCGCCGGGGGCGTCCTCGCGCGCGCGGAAGCAGTCGGCCTCCTCCCACTGGCGCTGTACCTGCGCCTCGATCACCTCCGGGGAATACTGCTCCTGCATGCGCCTCACCTGTCCTGATCGCCGAAAACAAAGAACTGCGCAGAATACCAGCGCCCCCCACCCCCTCCAAGGGAAACAGCGCCCCGCAGCCTCGCGCGGCGCAGGGCAGAGATCCGGAGGGACACCCGGATCACCGGCGGCCTGTGAACCGCGTCACGTCAATTCAGGAACATGCCCCCGGCCCGGACTGCCTCACTGGGTAAAGCAACCGGAAACGTTGAACCTGACGTTCCAAGGAGTCTGGAGATGCACGAAAAGGACGAGATCCCCGTTGTGCAGCGGGCCTACCCGGAGGATCTGGGCGAGACCCATCCCGAACACACGCCCGAGACCGACTCGCCCGCGATCCGTGAAGTCGCGCCCGAGGACCTCGGCACCTGGCTCGGCAAGGGCTGGCGCGACCTCTGGAAGACGCCGGTGGCCCTCGTACACGGCCTGGTGATTGCGCTGGCCAGCCTGGTCCTGTTGGGCCTGTCGTGGAACCAGCCGTGGATGGCCTTTTCCTTCCTCGCCGGCATCCTGCTGCTCGGCCCTGTACTCGCGGTGGGCGTGAACTACCTGGCCCTGCAGAATGAGCGCGGCCAGCCGGGCGGTGCCGGACTCGGCTGGCTGGGCACCCTCGGTGGCTCGATCTGGGGCTTCGCCGCGCTCCTGGCCGTGCTGTTCGTGATCTGGGCCAGTTTCGTGTGGATGTGGATCGCGGTCCTCAACATCGGCGAACTCGCCATGATGGGGCAGTTGCACCATCTGGTGGGTGCGATGCTCGGCAGCGGCGCCGGGATCATCTCGCTGGTGGGGGTCGTGCTGGCCGCCATCGTGTTCGGGCTGGTGGTCTTCGCCCTGAGCCTGGCGACCATCCCGGCCCTCCTGGATCACCGGGTGCGCGCCGATGCCCCGCAAAAGAGCCTGATCGAGTCCATTGGTGTCAGCCTGAAGGCCTTCAACCACAACCCGGGCACCCTGATTCTGTGGGCCCTGATCATCACGGCCCTGTTCATGGTGTCGATCGCAACCGCCCTGCTGGCCCTGATCGTGATCTTCCCGTGGCTGGGCTTCGCCATGTGGCATGGCTACCGGGATATGGTCGAGGCAAGCTGAGCTCCGACAGGCAAGCGCGGTCGTCCCCGGGGCGCGGGCTCCGGGGGCCCGCGCTCGTGCTAACGTTAGGGACACGCCACCATCTACGCTCGCAAAGGAGAGGCCAATGAGCGAAGAACAGAAGGATCAGGAGCGCGAATCGCGCCTGAGCGATGCCTATCACCGCATGCTGAACGAGGTCACCGAGGACCTCGAGAAGCTGGAAGACAAGACCAGCAAGGCCATCACCGAGGCCCTGGAGAACGCCCGCGACCGTGTGCAGAAGGCCAGCGACCTGACCCGCGAAGAGGCCCACGAGGTGATGGACTACCTGCGCCGCGACCTGCAGGACCTCGGCGCCTACCTGGACAGTCGCAGCTCTGACTGGCGCGGCTGGCTGCAGATCGATCTGGGCCTGATCGAGGCCGGCATCAAGAACGCCCTGGAGCGGATCGCCGACCGCACCCGGATCGAGATCACCGAACTGACCGCGCGCGCCCAGGTGATGGGCGAGTGGCACACCGGCGAGATCACCGGCCCGGGCGAGCTGCTGTGCAAGAAGTGCGGCCATCCGCTGCACATGACCCGGGTCGGCCGCATCCCCCCGTGCTCTAACTGCCACAACACCACCTTCCGCCGCGGCCCCGGAGGCACCGAGGCGGAATAACCCCTCCGGGGACAGGTTCAGTCGGGCCCGCGGGCGCCGCGCCGGCGCCCGACGGCGGCACCGGCAACCACCAGCACCAGCGCGGCAAGCACGGCCGGCCCCGCCCCGGTGGCGGTCGCCGGCGTCACGCCCTGGCGCGGCTGCAGGGTGCCGGTGACTACCTCGCGGGTAAACGAGCCCGAACGTTCCAGGATGCGGCCATCGGCATCGATCAGGGCCGAGATCCCGGTATTGGTCGCGCGGATCATCGGGCGCCCGGTCTCCACCGCCCGCACCCGGGCGATCTGCAGATGCTGGGCCGGCGCCAGGCTGTCGCCGAACCAGGCGTCGTTGGAGACATTGACCAGGAATCCCGCCTCCGGCAGCGCGGCCCGGATGTGGCGCGAATACGCAGACTCGTAACAGATGCTGACCCCGGCCGTCTGGCCGGCCACCCGCATGCGCCCGTCACCGGTCCCCGGTGACAGGTCGGACATCGGGATCGCCAGCAGCCGGTCCAGCCAGTCGAGCTGGCCGCGCAGCGGGATATATTCGCCGAACGGGACCAGCTGGCGCTTGTTGTACCCCGCGCCGGTGGTCACGTTGATCACCGAGTTGTAGACGTGACGGCCGGCCGAAGCATGGTCGAACACCCCGACCAGCAGCTCGGCATCGTGCTCCGCCAGCGACTGCGCGAGCTGCCCCAGCGGGCGCTGCACTTCCACATAGAACGCCGGGATCGCGGTCTCCGGCCAGACCACCAGATCCACGTCCCCTGCCTCGCGGGTCAGTTCCTGGTAGATCCCCAGCGAATACTCGATGCCGTCGGCATCCCACTTGCGTGCCTGATCGATATTGCCCTGCACCATGGCCACCGAGAGCGCCTCGCCGCCCGGCTCTACCCAGCGTGCGAGCCCCGGCACGAGCGAAGCCAGCACCAGCACCCCGACCAGCCCCGCGCCCGCCCCGCGCTGCCCGGCCCGGAACACGCTGACCACGGCCACCGCCAGCAGTGCCACGACCAGCCCCGCCCCCAGCTCGCCGGCCAGCGGCAGCCAGGGCTGCAGCGGTGTGTCCAGCACGGTGTGCCCGAACAGGAGCCAGGGAAAGCCGGAGAACAGCCAGGAGCGCGCCAGCTCCATCAGCACCAGGCCACCGGCCAGCGCCAGCATCCCGGCCGGACGCCCCAGCGGCAGGAAGCGCGCCGCCAGCGCGGCCAGCAGCGCCGGATAGACCGCCATGGCCAGCACAAACAGCACGGTAATCAGCGAGGCCACGACCAGCGGGGCCTGGCCGAACACCAGCAGGCTGTTGAAGATCCAGGTCACCCCGACGCCGAAAAACCCGAGACCAAAGGCATAGCCGATCCCGGCGGCCCGGCCCGGGGTCACCCCGGGCAGCAGGGCAAACCAGGCGGCCAGGGCCAGTGGGGCCGCCAGGAACCAGCCCACCGGGGCAAAGGCCAGGGTCGCCCCCGCCCCGGCCAGCAGGGCCACCAGCCCCGCGGCCCAGGGCGGCAAGTCCGCGACACGGATCGGCATGACCGTCAGGGGGCGCGGTGGTCGCCCGGCTCCGGGGCCGGGCCATCGAATGGCTGCGCCCCCTCGCCGGTGGTCACGCGGCCATCCGGCTCCGGCAGGCGCATCTCCAGCAGATGCAGACGCCGGTTGTCGGCCCGCAATACGCGAAACTGCATGCCATCCACCACGATCTGTTCGCCACGCCGCGGCACATGCCCGAAGTGCGACAGCACCAGGCCTCCGATGGTGTCGAAGTCGGCCTCGCTGTAGGCGGTCTGGAAGTAGGCGTTGAACTCCTCCATCGGCGTCAGCGCCTTGATGGTGTAGCGCCCGCCGGGGTGCTGCATGATCTGGGTCAGGTAGTCCTCGACATCGTGCTCGTCCTCGATCTCGCCGACGATCTGCTCCAGCACGTCCTCGATGGTCACCAGTCCGGCCACGCCACCGTACTCGTCCACCACGATCGCCATGTGGTTGCGGCTCAGGCGGAACTCCTTCAGCAGCACGTTCAGACGCTTGCTCTCCGGCACGAACACCGCCGGGCGCAGGATCTCCTGCATGTCGAAGGCAGCATCGTCGGGCTCGCCGAAGAAGCGCAGCAGGTCCTTGGCCAGCAGGACGCCAACGACCTCGTCACGGTGATCCCCGACTACCGGCAGCCGCGAGTGCGCGGAGGCCACCACGTCGGGGAGAAACTCGGAGAGCCCCGCATCCCGGCGGACCACTTCCATCTGCGCGCGCGGGATCATGATGTCGCGCACCTGCATGTCGGCGACGTTGAGCACGCCCTCCAACATGGTCAGGGCCTCGGGGTCGACCAGTTCGCGGGCGTGGGCGCCCCGCAGGGTCTCGATCAGCTCGCGGCGGGTGGCCGGCTCGCGGCGCGGACGCAGGGTCTCGGCGACGCGGGCCAGCCAGCGCCGCCAGATCGGTTGCTCGTCGGGTTCGGGTTCAGGCATCGGGGGCGTTTCCGGCTGGGTGCGGCGTCAGGGCACGGACCGGATGCTCGGCGTAGGGGTCGGGATAGCCTAACCCGGCCAGGATGGAGCGCTCAACGGCCTCCATCCGCGCGGCCTCGTCCGGCGTCTGGTGATCCATCCCCTGCAGGTGCAGCATCCCGTGCACCACCATGTGGTGGTAGTGGGCGGCCAGGGGCTTGCCCTGCTCCACCGCCTCGCGCGCCAGCACCGGCGCGCACAGGATGACGTCGCCGAGATAGGCGTTCGCCTCGGGCGGCAGACCGGGTGGCAGCTCCGGTGCGGGGAAGGACAGTACATTGGTCGCGTAGTCTCGGCCGCGGAAGGCATGGTTCAGGGTGCGCCCCTCGTCGACATCCACCAGGCGCAGCGTCACCGCGGCCTCGCCGGCGCCCTGCCAGGCCGCGCGGGCCGCGCGGTGCAGGGTGGTGGCAGCCGGCAGGCCGGCGCGCGGCACGGCGTACTGCACCGCAACCTCAAGCCCCATCGGCGTCCTGCCCGTCCACAGCGGCGCCGGCACCGGACTCGGGCGCCGCATCCGGTTTGCCGGAGGCGCTGTCGTGGGCGTCGTAGGCCTCCACAATGCGCTGCACCAGCGGATGGCGCACCACGTCACCCGCCTGGAAGCGGGTGATATGTACGCCCTCCACGTCGTTCAGGATCTGCATCGCGTGCTTGAGCCCGGAGCGCTGGCCGCGCGGCAGGTCGACCTGGGTGATGTCGCCGTTGACGACCGCCGTGGAACCAAAGCCGATGCGGGTCAGGAACATCTTCATCTGCTCAACCGTGGTGTTCTGCGCCTCGTCGAGGATGATGAAGGCCTCATTCAGGGTGCGCCCGCGCATGTAGGCCAGCGGGGCCACCTCGATCACCTGACGCTCCATCAGGCGCGCGGTCTGGTCGAAGCCCATCAGTTCGTACAGCGCGTCGTACATCGGGCGCAGGTAGGGGTCGATCTTCTGCGCCAGGTCGCCGGGCAGGAAACCCAGACGCTCGCCGGCCTCCACCGCCGGGCGCACCAGCACCAGGCGCTGCACGCGGTCCTGTTCCAGCGCCGCGACGGCGGCGGCGACCGCGAGGAAGGTCTTGCCGGTACCGGCCGGCCCGATGCCGAAACTGAGGTCGTGCTGCGCGATCGCCGCCAGGTACTTCGCCTGACGCGGGCCGCGCCCGCGGATCACCGCGCGCTTGAGACGCAGCGACGGATCGCCCGCATTGCCATCGGGCTCGGCCAGGCCTTCGACATGCGCCGTCTGCAGCGCCGTATGCACCTGCTCCAGGCTGACCGGCTCCTCCTGCGCCATGCGATGGAGGTCGTGGATCAGCGCCCCGGCCGCCTGCACCGCGGTCTTCGGACCGGTCAGATTGAAGCGCGGGCCGCGGTTGTGCACGGCCACGCCCAGGCGCGACTCGATCAGGCGCAGATGGGCATCCAGCGGCCCGGAGATCCGCGCGAGCGTCTCCTGGTCACCGGGTTCCAGGGTGAAATCCAGACGATTGGCCATTCCGGTCAGGCGCCGACGGCCGCAGGCATGGCCCGCTCCACGGCTCGGCCGCGCAGGGAATGCGCCAGGGCCTCGGTGACCTCGACCGGGATCATCTGCCCGATCAGGCCGGGGTCGCCCGCAAAGTTCACGATGCGGTTGTTCGCCGTGCGTCCGGCCAGTTCGCCGGGATTGCGCTTGGCCGGGCCCTCGACCAGGACCGGCTCGATATTGCCGACCATGGCCTGGTTGCGTTCGCGCCCGTGCTGCTCGATCAGGGCCTGCAGCTCGGCCAGGCGGGCCTTCTTGGTGGCCATCGGCACGTCGTCCGGCAGCGAGGCCGCCGGTGTGCCCGGGCGGGCGCTGTAGATGAAGCTGAAGGAGAAGTCGAAGTGCAGCTCCTCGATCAGCTTCATGGTCGCCGCGTGGTCGGCATCCGTCTCGCCGGGGAAGCCGACGATAAAGTCGGAGGACAGGTCCAGGTCCGGGCGCGCCTCGCGCAGGCGGCGGATCTTGGACTTGTATTCCAGGATCGTGTGGCCGCGTTTCATCTGCGCCAGGATGCGGTCGGAGCCGCTCTGTACCGGCAGGTGCAGGTGACTGACCAGCTTGGGCTCGTCGGCAAAGGCCTGGATCAGCGAATCGGAGAACTCCACCGGGTGCGAAGTGGTAAAGCGGATGCGTTCGATCCCGTCCACCGCAGCGACGTAGTGGATCAGCAGCGCGAGGTCGGCGGTATCACCATCCTCCATCGGCCCCTGATAGGCGTTCACGTTCTGCCCCAGCAGGTTGATCTCCCGAACCCCCTGCGCGGCCAGCGCGACCACCTCGGCGATCACGTCGTCGAACGGCCGGCTGATCTCGTCGCCCCGGGTATAGGGCACCACGCAGAAGCTGCAGTACTTGGAACAGCCCTCCATCACCGAGACGAACGCGGTCGGGCCATCGGCCTTCGGCTCCGGCAAGCGGTCGAACTTCTCGATCTCGGGGAAGGAGATATCCACCACCGGCGCGCGCTCGCGGCGCACCGACTGGATCATCGCCGGCAGGCGGTGCAGGGTCTGCGGGCCGAACACCAGGTCCACGTACGGAGCGCGTTCGCGCAGGGCATCACCCTCCTGGCTGGCGACACAGCCCCCCACGCCGATGATCACCTCCGGCCGGCGCTCCTTGATCTGGCGCCAGCGCCCCAGCAGCGAGAAGACCTTCTCCTGCGCCTTCTCGCGGATGGAGCAGGTGTTCATCAACAGGACATCGGCCTGCTCCGGATCGTCGGTACGTTCGGCCCCGTGCAGCTCGCGCAGTGCGTCGAGCATACGATCGGAGTCGTACTCGTTCATCTGGCAGCCGTGCGTCTGGATATAGACCTTGCGGATCATGCTCTCGGTACTTCGCTGGTTGGGCCGGTCAGGGATCGCCGTGCGTTCTAGAAGGGGACGTCGTCGTCATCAAAGCCACCGGAGACCGGGGCGCTGCTGCGGTTGCCACCCTGCTGGCCGCCACCGCCATAGGCATTGCCGCCGCCATAACCCGGGTCCTGATCGAACCCGCCACCGCCGCCGCCCCCGCGACCGCCGATCAGCTGCATGTCGTTGGCGACCACCTCGGTGCTGTAGCGGTCGTTGCCGGACTGGTCCTGCCACTTGCGCGTCTGGATCTTGCCTTCGATATAGACCTGCGAGCCCTTGGACAGATACTGCGCGGCGATATCCGCCAGGCGCCCGAACATCACCACCCGGTGCCATTCGGTGTTCTCGCGCTTCTCGCCGGAATTCTTGTCGGTCCACTGTTCCGACGTTGCCAGACGCAGGTTGGTGACGGTAACCCCGTTGGGGGTCTCGCGCTTTTCCGGGTCGGCCCCGAGGTTGCCGAGCAGGATGACTTTGTTGACGCCGCGGGCCATGGGGCCTCCTTCAGTCGGGCATGGAGAGACAGACCCGATAGTGTAGCAGCCCGCCCCCGCCGCGACAGTGCACCGGTCCACGACGCGGAGCGGGCACGTCCTGCCGGCGCTACCGGGAGGGCGGGCGCGCCAGCCAGGCCGCCAGCTCGGGGGTATCCGGACCGCCGGGCTCCACCTTCAGGTAGAGGGACCCGGCGTCCGGCGACAGCTCGGCCTCGTGCACCCCCGGCCAGTGCGCGATCAGGCGCAGCAGCTCGGCCTCGCGACCGGACCAGTGGGCGGGCAGCGCCAGCACGCGGTTGGAGCGGTAGCGCGGCTGCATCCCGCGCGCCCCCCACCACCACAGCAGCAGCAAAGGCACCCCGGCGAGGAACACGCCGACCGGCCCGGCGACCGTCAGCAAGGCGCCGCCCAGCACCCCGCCGGCGAAGATCCCGAGGAACTGCGCGGTGGCAAAGCCGCCCATCGCGGTGCCCTTGTGGGCCACCGGCGCGACGCGTGCCACCAGGGACGGCAATCCGGCCTCCAGCAGATTGAACGCGGCGAAGAACAGGATCATCAAGGCGCCCAGCGTCCACAGGCCGCCACCGTCCAGCACCAGCAGGGCCAGCAGGACCTGCACCCCGGCCAGCAGGAGGATCGCCGCGCGCAGCACGCCGTGCACGCGCCGCCGGCGCTCGCCGAAAATGATCCCCGGCAGCATCAGCACGAACCCCGCCAGCAGGACCGGCACATAGAACTTCCAGTGACTCGCCCCGGGCAGCGCCAGGGTCTCCACCAGCAGGACCGGAATCACCAGGAAGTTCGCGGCCAGCACCAGGTGCAGCACGAAGATGCCGAGATTCAGGCGCAGCAGGTCGGGGGCGCGCAGGACCCGCGGCAACGCGGACCACACCGGCACCATGTCCGGATGCCTGCGCACCCGATCCGGGCTCGGCACCCACAGAAACAGGATCACGATCGCGACCAGCCCGAGCAGCGCAGAGAGGCCGAAGACCCCCTCCAGCCCCGCCGCACGGTGCACCAACGGGCCCAGGGCCATCGCGGCGGTAAAGGTCAGACCGATGGTCAGCCCGATGGCAGCCAGCGCCCGCATCCGGCGTTCCTCGCCGACCAGGTCCGCCGTCAGGGCCAGGATCACCGCGGCCACCGCGCCGGCCCCCTGCAGGGCACGCCCGAGGATGATGCCGTGGATGGTTTCGGCCAGCGCGGCCACCAGGCTGCCGGCAACGAACAGCAGCAGGCCGGCCAGGATCAGCGGCTTGCGCCCCACGCGGTCGGACAGCAGCCCGAACGGGATCTGCAGAATCGCCTGGGTGAGGCCGTAGATCCCCAGCGCCAGCCCCATCAGCAGCGGGGTCGCGCCGGGGATACGGTCGGCATGCAGCATGAAGACCGGCAGGACCATGAACAGGCCCGCCATGCGCACGCCATAGATCGCCGCGAGCCCGGTGGTGGCGCGCAACTCGCGCGGGCTCATGGCGTCCGGAACCGGCGCATGGACGGAGGGGTGTTCATGGCAGCGGAGTTTACCGGCAACCCCGGCGCGGAAACCATGGCGCCGCACGCCCGGGTGTTAACATGGTCGGTTTGCGGTACCCCGGATCGCCGGGCACACCGCGCGACGCAACCCGGTGGAGTCGACCCAGCCCCATGGACAGCATCAGCATTCGCGGCGCCCGTACCCATAACCTGAAAAACGTGGACCTCGATCTGCCGCGCGAGCGGCTGATCGTGATCACCGGCGTCTCCGGCTCGGGCAAGTCGTCGCTGGCCTTCGACACCCTGTTTGCCGAGGGCCAGCGCCGCTACGTGGAGAGCCTGTCCACCTATGCCCGGCAGTTCCTGTCGATGATGGAGAAACCCGACGTCGACCAGATCGAGGGCCTGTCGCCGGCGATCTCCATCGAACAGAAGAGCACCTCGCACAACCCGCGCTCCACCGTCGGCACCATTACCGAGATCTACGACTACCTGCGCCTGCTGTTCGCCCGCGCCGGCGAACCGCGCTGCCCGGAACATGGCGAGACCCTGGCCGCACAGACCATCTCGCAGATGGTGGACCAGGTGCTGGAGCTGCCGGAGGGCGACAAGGTCATGCTGCTCGCGCCCGTGGTGCGCGGACGCAAGGGCGAGCATCACAAGATGCTGGAGGCGATGCGTTCCCAGGGGTACCTGCGCGCGCGCATCAATGGCGGGATTCACGACCTCGATGCCCTGCCGGCGCTGGACCCGAAGCGCAAGCACAACATCGAGATCGTGATCGACCGCTTCCGCGTGCGCGAGGACCTGCGCCAGCGTCTGGCCGAGTCCTTCGAGACGGCCACCGAGCTCGCCGACGGCCTGGCCCTGATCGCCTGGATGGACGAGCCGGAACGCGAACCGATGATCTTCTCCGCCCGCTTCGCCTGCCCGGTCTGCGGGTATGCGCTGCGCGAGCTGGAGCCGCGCCTGTTCTCGTTCAACAACCCGGCCGGGGCCTGCCCCACCTGCGACGGCCTGGGCGTACACCAGTTCTTCGATCCCGAGCGCGTGGTCTCGCAGCCGGAGCTGAGCCTGGCCGGCGGGGCCGTGCGCGGCTGGGACCGACGCAACGCCTGGTACTTCAGCCTGCTGACCAGCCTGGCCCGGCACTACGGCTTCGACGTAGAGACCCCGTGGCAGGAGCTCCCCGCGGAGGTGCGCGCGGTGGTCCTGCACGGCTCCGGCAAGGAGAAGGTCAAGCTCGCCACGCCCGCCGCCAACGGCCGCCTGCGCACCGACGAACGCGTGTTCGAGGGCGTGATCCCGAACCTCGAACGGCGCTACCGCGAGACCGACTCCTCTGCCGTGCGCGAGGAGCTGGGCCGCTACCTGGCGGAGCAGCCCTGCCCCGACTGCCACGGCACGCGCCTGAATTCCGCCGCGCGCCATGTGTTCGTCAATGACTTGACCTTGCCGGAGGTCACGCACATGAGCGTGGCCAATGCCCAGACCTTCTTCAGCGACCTGCGCCTGCCCGGGCGTTTCGCCCAGATCGCGGAGAAGATCGTGCGCGAGATCTCCGCGCGCCTCGGCTTCCTCAACGATGTCGGGCTCGACTACCTGACGCTGGACCGCTCCGCCGACACCCTGTCCGGCGGGGAAGCCCAGCGCATCCGGCTGGCGTCGCAGATCGGCTCGGCCCTGGTCGGCGTCATGTACATCCTCGACGAACCCTCCATCGGCCTGCACCAGCGCGACAATGCGCGGCTGCTGAACACCCTCAGCCACCTGCGCGACCTCGGCAACACCGTGATTGTCGTCGAGCATGACGAAGACGCCATCCGACAGGCCGATCACGTAGTGGACATCGGACCGGGCGCCGGCCGCCACGGGGGCCAAATCGTCGCCTCCGGGACCCCCGAGGCCGTCGCCGCGCATCCTGAATCACTCACCGGTGCCTACCTGCGGGGCACACGATCTATCGCGGTCCCGGAACAGCGCCACGCTGCCGATCCGGAAGCCGAAATCCGGGTGATCGGCGCGCGCGGCAACAATCTCAAGGGCGGCGATTTCGCCTTCCCTACGGGCCTGTTCACCTGCGTCACCGGCGTGTCCGGATCCGGCAAGTCGACCCTGGTCAACAACACCCTTTATCCGGCCGTCGCGACCGCCCTGCATGGGGGCCGCCACCACATCGAGGCCCACGAGCGCATCGACGGCCTGGAACGCATCGACAAGGTCGTCGACATCGACCAGAGCCCGATCGGGCGCACACCGCGCTCGAACCCGGCGACCTACACCGGACTGTTCACACCCATCCGCGAGCTGTTCGCCGCAACCGCCGAGGCCCGCTCGCGCGGCTACAAGCCGGGGCGCTTCTCTTTCAACGTCCGTGGCGGGCGCTGCGAGGCCTGCCAGGGGGATGGCGTGATCAAGGTCGAGATGCACTTCCTCCCGGATGTCTTCGTGCCCTGTGACGTCTGCAAGGGCCACCGCTACAACCGCGAGACGCTGGAGGTGCGCTACAAGGGCAAGAACATCCACGAGGTCCTCGAGATGACTGTGGAAGAGGCCCTCGACTTCTTCCAGCCCGTGCCGGTCATCCACCGCAAGCTGGAGATGCTGATGGAGGTCGGGCTGTCCTACATCCAGCTCGGCCAGAACGCGACCACCCTCTCCGGCGGCGAGGCCCAGCGCATCAAGCTGGCGCGCGAGCTCTCCAAGCGCGACACCGGACGCACCCTCTATATCCTCGACGAACCCACCACCGGGCTCCATTTCGAAGACATCGCCCAGCTCCTGCGCGTGCTCCACCGCCTGCGCGACCACGGCAACACCATCGTCGTGATCGAGCACAACCTCGACGTGATCAAGACCGCTGACTGGCTGATCGACATCGGGCCCGAAGGCGGCAGCGGCGGCGGCGAACTGCTGGTCGCCGGCACCCCGGAGACCGTCGCCGCCACCCCCAACAGCCACACCGGCCAGTTCCTCGCGCCGCTCCTGGCCCCGGCCGCCCGCCCTCGGGCCGTCTCCAACTGAAGCCGCGCATCCCGCGACCGGCTCGCAAACACCCCGCCCCGGACGCAAGAAAGCCGGCACGAGGCCGGCTTTCTTGGGACCGCCACCCCCGAGAGGGTGCGGTTCATTCCACTGCGAAATCTCAGGCGGCTTCGCCGTCCCCGGAATCGCCCTCGGGGCGATCCACCAGCTCCACGTAGGCCATCGGGGCGTTGTCACCCGGACGATTGCCGCACTTGAGGATACGCAGATAGCCACCCGGACGCTGCTGATAGCGCGGACCCAGCTCACTGAACAGCTTGCCCACGATCTCCTTGTCGCGCAGACGCGCAAAGGCCGTGCGACGGCCGTGCACGCTGTCTTCCTTGGCCATGGTGATCAGCGGCTCGGCGACCCGGCGCAGTTCCTTCGCCTTGGGCAGCGTGGTCTTGATCAGTTCGTGCCGGAACAGGGCCACGGACAGCGCCTGAAACGTGGCCTTGCGGTGCGAGCTGTTACGGCCCAGCTGACGGCCGGAATGACGATGACGCATGAGAGGCTTCCTCTAGAAAAACGATGGGCGCGGGGCGCCGTGATTACTCGTTGTCGTCGCGCAGACCCGGCGGCGGCCAGTTCTCGAGACGCATGCCCAGCGACAGCCCGTGGGTCGCCAGCGTGTCCTTGATCTCGGTGAGCGACTTCTTGCCGAGGTTCGGCGCGCGCAGCAGCTCGACCTCGGTGCGCTGAACCAGGTCGCCGATGTAGTACAGGTTCTCCGCCTTCAGGCAGTTCGCCGAACGCACCGTCAGCTCCAGCTCGTCCACCGGACGCAGCAGGACCGGGTCGATCGCACCACCGGCGGTCCCGACCACCTCGCCGGCCTCTTCCTGGAGGTCGACGAACGGGGCCAGCTGGCCCTGCAGGATCGTCGCTGCCTGACGCACCGCGTCATCCGGCGCGATCGCACCGTTGGTCTCCAGTTCCAGCACCAGGCGGTCCATGTCGGTACGCTGCGCCAGACGCGCGCTCTCCACACGGTAGGACACGCGCCGGATCGGGCTGAAGCTGGCATCCAGCAGCAGTCGGCCGATGCCCGTATCGTCGCCCGCCTCGGACTGGCGTCGGGCGCTCACGGGCTCATAGCCACGGCCGGCCCGCGCGGTCAGCGTCACGTCCAGGTCGACGTTCTTGGTGATGGTCGCGATCACGTGTTCAGGATTCACGACCTCCACGTCATGGTCCACCTGGATGTCACCCGCCGTCACCACGCACGGACCCTTCTTCTTCAGGGTCAGGGTGGATTCGTCACGGCTGTGCATGCGCAGCGCCACGCCCTTGAGGTTCAGCAGGATGTCAACGACGTCCTCCTGCACCCCTTCGATCGTGGTGTATTCGTGCAGCACGCCCTCGATCCGGGCCTCGACGATCGCGGCACCGGGGATGGACGACAGCAGCACACGCCGCAGGGCATTGCCCAGGGTATGCCCGAAACCGCGTTCCAGCGGCTCGAGCGCGACCTTGGCCTGATTCCGGTTCTCGGCCTCGACCTCGATCTGCTGTTTCTTGACCAGTTCGTTCGACTGCATTGTGACTCCTGGCGCCAGGCCGAAAAACGATTACTTCGAGTACAGCTCGACGACGAGCGACTCGTTGATGTCCGCGGGCAGATCCGAACGGTCCGGGATCGCCTTGAAGGTCCCTTCGAACTTGCTGGTGTCGACTTCGACCCAGCTCGGGAAACCGGTCTGCTCGGCCAGGGTCATCGCATCCTGGATGCGGACCTGCTTGCGGGCCTTCTCGCGGACCGTGACCACATCCGACGGCTGAACCTGATAGGCGGCGATGTTCACCACCTGGCCATTCACCATGATCGCGCGATGCGCCACCAGCTGCCGCGCTTCCGAGCGGGTGGCGCCGAAGCCCATGCGGTACACGACGTTGTCCAGACGACCTTCCAGCAGCTTCAGCAGGTTCTCGCCGGTCGAGCCCTTGCGCTGGGCGGCCTTCTTGTAATAGTTGCGGAACTGCTTCTCCAGCACGCCGTAGATCCGGCGCAGCTTCTGCTTCTCGCGCAGCTGCACGGCATAGTCGGACAGGCGGGTACGGCGTTCACCGTGCTGACCCGGCGGCTTGTCCAGCTTGCACTTGGTTTCCAGCGCGCGGGCGCCGCTCTTCAGGCCCAGATCCACGCCTTCGCGGCGGCTGAGCTTGCACTTCGGTCCAATGTAACGAGCCATTCTCGAACTCCAGCCTTAAACGCGGCGTTTCTTGGGCGGCCGGCAGCCGTTGTGAGGGATCGGGGTCACATCACTGATATTCGTGATCTTGAACCCGGCATTGTTCAGCGCACGTACCGCCGATTCGCGACCCGGACCCGGGCCCCGCACCATCACGTCGAGATTCTTCACGCCGTGCTCGGCCGCAGTCGTCCCGGCTCGCTCGGCCGCAATCTGCGCCGCGAACGGCGTGGATTTGCGGGAACCACGGAAACCAGAGCCACCCGAGGTGGCCCAGCTGATCGTGTTGCCCTGCCGGTCCGTGATCGTGATGATCGTGTTGTTGAACGTGGCATATACGTGAGCCACGCCCTCGGCGATATTCTTGCGGACCTTCTTCTTGGTCCGAGTCTGCGCTTGTGCCATGTACCTGAGATCCCAGTCTGATTACTTGCGAATCGGGCGACGCGGGCCCTTGCGGGTGCGTGCATTCGTCTGCGTCTGCTGACCCCGCAACGGGAGGCCGCGGCGGTGACGCACGCCCCGGTAGCAGCCCAGGTCCATGAGCCGCTTGATGTTCATGCTGACTTCCCGGCGCAGATCCCCTTCCACGGGGATCTTGTCGATCTGCGCGCGCAGGGCATCGACTTCGGCATCGGTCAGATCCCGCACCTTGATGTCCCGACGCACACCCGCGGCATCGCAGATCAGGCCGGCCCGGGTGGGGCCAATGCCATAGATCGCGGTCAGCGCGATTACCGTGTGCTTCTGGTCAGGAATATTGATTCCAGCGACGCGAGCCATCCAACCTCTCCATCTAAATCCGGCAAAGCCGGCTATAGTAGCAATGAATATCCGTTACGCCAAGCGTTAGCCCTGGCGTTGCTTGTGGCGGGCATCCGAACAGATCACCCGCACCACACCGTTACGCCGAATCACCTTGCAGTTTCGGCAGATCGGCTTTACAGATGCACGTACCTTCATGGTTTTTCTCCTGGTCTAGCGGATCCCGGTCCCGCCGAAACCCTTCAGATTCGCTTTCTTCATCAACCCTTCGTACTGGTGGGACACCAGGTGCGACTGCAGCTGCGCCATGAAATCCATCACCACGATCACGATGATCAGAAGCGACGTCCCACCGAAGTAGAACGGCACGTTCCAGTACAGGATCAGGAACTCGGGCAGCAGGCAGACCGCAGTGATATAGACCGCGCCCACCGCCGTCAGCCGTGTCATGACCCCGTCAATAAACCGTTCCGTCTGCACCCCGGGACGAATCCCCGGAATGAAGGCGCCCTGCTTCTTCAGGTTCTCCGCGGTATCCCGGGAGTTGAACACCAGCGCGGTGTAGAAGAAGCAGAAGAAAATAATTGCGGCCGCATAGAACATCACATACAGCGGCTGCCCCGGAGCGAGCGTCGTCGAGATCTCGCGCAGCCAGTCCATCCCTTCCGCCTGCCCGAACCACTGCCCCAGCGTCGACGGAAACAGGATGATACTGGACGCGAAGATCGGCGGAATCACCCCGGCCATGTTCAGCTTCAGCGGCAGGTGCGAGGACTGCCCGCCAACCATCTTCCGCCCCACCTGACGCTTCGCATAGTTGATCGTGACGCGTCGCTGACCGCGTTCGACGAACACGACGAACGCCGTCACCGCCAGCGCCAGCACGATCAGGATCACCACGAACGCCGCCGCCAGTTCGCCGGTCCGCGCCAGCTCGAGGGTGCCACCAATGGCGCCCGGCAGCCCCGCGACAATGCCGGCGAAGATGATGATCGAGATCCCGTTGCCGATGCCGCGCTCGGTAATCTGCTCGCCCAGCCACATCAGGAACAGGGTACCGGTCACCAGCGAGACGACCACCGTAAAGATAAAGATCGGCCCCGGGTTCAGCGCCATCGGCATGCCCTGAATGGTCTGTCCATTCAGAGCAATCCCGATCCCGATACTCTGAAACAGCGCCAGCGCCACGGTCCCGTAGCGCGTGTACTGCGTGATCTTGCGCCGCCCCTGCTCGCCTTCCTTCTTCAGCTGCTGCAAGGCCGGCACCGTGGCCGCCAGCAGCTGCATGATGATCGCGGCGGAGATATACGGCATCACCCCGAGGGCAAAGATCGACAGCCTTTCCAGCGCCCCGCCCGAGAACATGTTGAACATGTCCAGAATGGTGCCGCTTTGTTGCTCGAAGAACTGCGACACCGCGACCGGGTTGATGCCCGGCACCGGGATGAACGTACCGATCCGGTACACCACCAGGGCGCCCAGCACGAACAGCAAGCGTTGGCGTAACTCGGTAAAACCGGTGAGTCCGCCACCGGAACGTGCTGTCGCTCCACGCGCCATTATTTAGGCCTCGACGCTCCCGCCGGCCGCTTCGATCGCGGCCCGCGCACCCTTGGTCACACCCACGCCCTTCACGGCGCAGGCACGGGAGACTTCACCGGAGGCGAAGATCTTCGCGCTCTGGGCGTCGCTGCGCACGACACCGGCGGCCTTGAGGCTTTCCAGGGTCACGTCGCCGTCCACCTTGGCCAGCTCGCTCAGGCGCACTTCGGCCGCGTACTGCTGCTTGCGGGAGCGGAAGCCCACCTTCGGCAGGCGCCGCTGCAACGGCATCTGGCCGCCTTCGAAGCCGACCTTGGTGAAGCCGCCGGAGCGGGACTTCTGGCCCTTGTGGCCACGGCCGCCAGTCTTGCCCAGACCGGAACCAATGCCACGACCGACGCGCTTGCCCGGCTTGCGGGCGCCGTCGGGGCTTGCAATCTCATTCAGTCGCATCGTTAGACTTCCTCTACCTTCAGCAGGTACGACACCTTCTTGACCATGCCCAGATTTTCCGGGGTGGCCTCGACCGTCGAGGTGCTGTGGGTCTTGCGCAGCCCCAAGCCGCGGACGCACGCCTTGTGCGATGCGATGCGGCCGGCGGTGCTGCGTACCAGGGTCAGTTTCAGCTTGCTCATGGCTTAGCTCGTCACTTCGTCAACGGTCTTGCCGCGCTTGGCCGCCACACGCTCCGGCGAGCTCACCGTGGTGAGCCCGTCGATCGTGGCCTGCACGACGTTAATCGGATTGCGCGATCCCACGCACTTGGCAAGCACGTTACGCACCCCGGCCACTTCCAGCACGGCACGCATGGCCCCGCCGGCGATGATCCCGGTACCTTCCGAGGCGGGCTGCATGTAGACGTTCGCGGCACCGTGGCGGCCATTGACCGCGTAGTGCAGGGTCCCTTCGTGCAGGGCCACGTTGCGCATCTCCATCCGCGCCTGCTGCATTGCCTTCTGGATCGCGGCCGGAACCTCGCGCGCCTTGGCATAGCCATAGCCCACGCGACCTTCTCCGTCGCCCACCACCGTCAGTGCGGCAAACCGGAACTGGCGACCGCCCTTGACCACCTTGGCCACGCGGTTCACGCCAATCAGCTTTTCCTGCAGGCCGTCTTGCGCTTCGCTTACATCGTTACGTGCCATATCTCTCTCCGCTCGATCCCGTTTGACTAGAACTGCAGGCCGTTTTCACGTGCGGCGTCGGCCAGAGCCTTCACCCGTCCGTGATAACGGAAACCCGCGCGGTCAAACGCGACCTGTTCAATACCGGCCTTGCGCGCGCGCTCGGCAATCGCCTGCCCCACACGGGCCGC
Organism: Thioalkalivibrio sp. ALE28; assembly: GCF_000377425.1. Classification (NCBI taxonomy): domain Bacteria; kingdom Pseudomonadati; phylum Pseudomonadota; class Gammaproteobacteria; order Chromatiales; family Ectothiorhodospiraceae; genus Thioalkalivibrio; species Thioalkalivibrio sp. ALE28. The sequence continues at coordinate 173,084 of NZ_KB898098.1, forward strand.
CGCCTCGGCGTTCCCGGTCGAACCGCCGGCATTCTTCAGATCCTTCTCCACCGTTGACGCCGCGGCGAGTACCGCGTCGCCGGACGGGGCAATGATCTGCGCGTACATGTGGCGGGGCGTCCGGTGGATACAGAGACGATGCACCCCCAGCTCACGGATCTTGAACCGTGCGCGACGCGCCCTCTTAAGTCTGGCCTCTTTCTTGTCCACTGGTGCCTACCTACTTCTTCTTGGCTTCTTTGCGCACAATGCGCTCGTCTTTGTACTTCACGCCCTTGCCCTTGTAGGGCTCCGGCGGGCGGAAGGCGCGAATATTCGCGGCCACCTGGCCCACCTTCTGGCGATCGGTCCCCTTGACCACGACCTCGGTCGGGGTCGGCGTTTCCACCGTCACACCCTCGGGGATCTCGAAGTCGATCGGATGCGAATACCCGAGGGTCAGGTTCAGCTTCGCGCCCTGCATCTGCGCGCGGTAGCCGACACCCACCAGCTCCAGGGCCCGTTCGAACCCCTGGCTGACACCGTGGACATGATTCCCGAGCAGCGCACGGATGGTACCGGCGAGCGCGACGTTTTTCGCATTCTCGGCGGCCTTCACACGCACCACGCCGTCCTCGACGGTAACCGTCACCGCCTCGGGGCAGGTGAGCTGAAGCTCGCCCTTCGGGCCCTTGATCTTGATCTCGCTGTCCGTCTGCTCCACGGACACACCGCTCGGCAGCTGGATCGGCAGATTTGCAATGCGCGACATGGCTGATTCCTCAGTAGATCTTGCAGAGGACCTCGCCACCCTGGCCAGCGGCCCGGGCTGCGCGGTCACTCATGACACCCTGCGGCGTGGAGATCACCGCGACACCAAGGCCCGCGTTGATCCGCGGCAGTTCGTCCTTGCCGCGATAGATCCGCAGACCCGGGCGGGAAATCCGTTCGACGGTCTCGATGACCGGCCGTCCCTCGAAATACTTCAGCTTCACCACAAGCTTCTTCTGTGCGGCTTCGCCCTCGGCCTGCATGTCGCCCACGAAACCCTCTTCCGCGAAGACCTTCAGGATGCGCTCCTTGGCCTTGCTGTAGGGAATGGCGACCTGCTCCTTGTTCGCGCGCTGCGCATTGCGCACGCGGGTGAGCATGTCGGAAATCGGATCGGTCATCATCGCTTCAAATCTCCTTACCAGCTCGCCTTGCGCAGGCCCGGAATCTCGCCCTTCATGGCGTATTCCCGCAGCTTGTTGCGCCCCAGGCCAAACCGGCGGTAATAGCCCTTCGGCCGGCCGGTCACGCCACAGCGGTTCTTCTGACGCACGCGCGACGAATCACGCGGCAGTTTCTGCAGCGCATGCATGGCCGCCAGACGTTCCTCGGAGGACTTGGTGTCGTCCACCAGGATTGCCTTGAGTTCGGCCCGCTTGGCCGCGTACTTCTTTACCAGTCGTTCGCGCTTTTTCTCGCGCTCGACCATCGATACCTTCGCCATGTGCGCCTACCTCGTTTACTGCCGGAACGGGAATCGGAAGGCCTCCAGAAGGGCCTTGGCTTCCGCGTCCGTCTTTGCGCTGGTTGTGATGGTGATGTCCATGCCGCGCAGCTTGTCGACACGGTCGTAGTCAATCTCCGGAAAGATGATCTGTTCCTTGATGCCCAGGCTGTAGTTGCCGCGGCCGTCGAACGCCTTCGCGGAAAAACCGCGGAAGTCGCGTACCCGGGGCAGCGCCACATTGATCAGGCGATCCAGGAATTCGTACATCTGCCGGCGCCGCAGGGTCACCTTGCAGCCGATGGGATAATCATCACGGATCTTGAAGCCCGCAATCGACTTGCGTGCCTTGGTGACCACCGGCTTCTGCCCGGCGATCGCAGTCATATCACCGACCGCGTGTTCGATCACCTTCTTGTCCGCGACCGCATCGCCGAGACCCATATTGAGGGTCACTTTGGTGATGCGCGGAATCTCCATCACGTTGGCATAGCCGAACTGCTCGCGCAGGGCCTGCTTCACGTTGGATTCGTATTCTTCTCTCAAGCGTTCCATAAACCGTCCGTCCCGCGTTATGCGTCCACGACCTCGCCGTTCGAGCGAAAGACCCGCACCTTGCGGCCGTCTTCCAGGGTCTTGAACGACACGCGATCACCCTTGTCGGTTGCCGGGTTGAAGAGCATCACGTTCGAGACATCGATCGGCATTTCCTTCTCGATGATCCCGCCACCGACACCCTGCTGCGGGTTCGGCTTCTGATGCTTCTTCACCATGTTGATGTTCTGGACCAGGACCTTGCCGTCCAGGACCTTGATGATGGTCCCGCGGCGACCCTTGTCCTTGCCCGCGATCACGACGACATCGTCGCCCTTGCGAATCTTGTTCATCACGTCCTCACAGCACTTCCGGGGCGAGGGAGATAATCTTCATGTACTTCTCCCCTCGCAGTTCACGCGTCACCGGCCCGAAGATACGGGTGCCGATCGGCTGGTGCTGGTTGTTCAGCAGGACCGCGGCGTTGCGGTCGAAGCGGATGATCGAACCATCCGGGCGCCGCACGCCGGAGGCGGTACGCACCACGACGGCGTCGTACACATCGCCCTTCTTGACCTTGCCACGCGGGATCGCGTCCTTGACGCTCACCTTGATGACATCGCCCACACGGGCGTACCGGCGGTGCGAGCCGCCCAGCACCTTGATGCACTGGATGCGTCGGGCGCCGCTGTTATCGGCGGCCTCGAGCACGGTCTGCATTTGAATCATGACTTATCTCCTGGCAGCCGATTCAGAGCGCGTCCTGCCCGACCACTTCGATCAGGGCAAAGCGCTTCTGCTTGGAAACCGGCCGGCATTCACGGATACGAACCCGATCGCCCATGCGGGAAACGTTCTCCTCGTCGTGGACGTGCAGTTTCGTGCTGCGGCGTATGAACTTGCCGTACAGCGGATGACGCACGCGACGCTCGACCAGGACCGTCCGGGTCTTGTCCATCTTGTCGCTGATCACCCGCCCCACGACGGAACGCTGAGTCTTGGAACCTTCTTCGGTCATCTTCTTAGCCTGCCCTTCTGCGTTCATTCATCAGCGTCTTGATCTGCGCGATCTCGCGCCGCACCTTGCCGACGCGATCCGGGCGCGCGAGCTGTCCGATCGCCTTCTGCATACGGAGGCCGAACTGCTCCTTGTAGAGCGCTTCCAGCTCCTGGTTCAGATCGTCATCCGACTTTTTTCTGAGTTCTTCTGCTTTCATTACATCACCTGCCGACGGGTGAAGACCGTCTTGACCGGGAGCTTGGCGGCGGCCAGGCGCATGGCCTCGCGGGCCACGTCCTCGTGAACGCCTTCCATCTCGTAGAGCACGCGGCCGGGCTGGATCTTGCAAACCCAGTACTCCACGCCACCCTTGCCCTTGCCCATACGCACTTCAAGCGGCTTCTTGGTCACCGGCACGTCCGGGAACACCCGGATCCAGATCTTCCCGCCACGCTTGATGTGACGCACCATCGCACGACGCGCGGCCTCGATCTGGCGCGCGGTAATGCGACCGCGTTCAACGGCCTGCAGGCCGTACTCGCCGAAGCTGACCTTGGCACCGGTCGAGGCCATGCCCCGGTTCCGGCCCTTGAACTGCTTGCGGAATTTGGTTCTTTTTGGCTGCAACATGGTCTATGTCCTAGCTCGCGTTGGCCGCAGCGCGCGTCCCTTCGACCGGCTCGAGACCGAAGACTTCGCCCTTGAAGATCCACACCTTCACACCGATGATCCCGTAGGTCGTACGGGCCTCGGCGAAGCCGTAGTCGATATCGGCACGCAGGGTGTGCAGCGGCACACGCCCTTCCCGGTACCACTCGGAACGCGCGATCTCGGCGCCGTTCAGACGGCCGGAGACGTGCACCTTGATCCCCTGGGCACCCAGGCGCATGGCATTGCCGACGGCGCGCTTCATCGCACGGCGGAACATGATGCGGCGCTCGAGCTGCTGGGCAATCCCTTCCGCCACCAGCTGGGCCTCGATCTCGGGCTTGCGCACTTCCTCGATATTGATCTTGACGTTGCCCTGGTCCAGGCCCGTCTCCGCCGCGACTTCACGACGCAGCTTCTCGATGTCCTCGCCCTTCTTGCCGATCACGATCCCCGGACGCGCCGTATGGATCGTGATGTGCGCGGCCTTGGCCGGACGCTCGATAGTAATGCGGCTCACCGACGCGTGCGCGAGTTTCTTCTGCAGGAATTCGCGCAGCTTGATGTCGTTGTTCAGCGTCTCGCCAAATTCACGACCGTCGGCGTACCAGGTCGCCGACCACGGGCGAGAAATGCCCAGCCGGATGCCGGTTGGATGTACTTTCTGACCCATGGTTAGTTCGCTCCCTTCTCGCTAACGCCAATCACGATGTGACTGGTGCGCTTCATGATGCGGTTGCCGCGGCCCTTGGCACGCGCCTGCATGCGCTTGAGCACGGGGCCCTCGTCGACCTGGATGCGCGAGATGCGCAGCTCGTCGATGTCGGCGCCGTCGTTGTTCTCCGCATTGGCGATCGCGGATTCCAGCACCTTTTTCACGATGGCGGCCGGCTTCTTCGGGCTGAAGGTCAGCTCGTTCAGGGCCTCTTCCACGCGCATACCACGAACCTGGTCGGCGACCAGCCGCGTTTTCTGCGGCGAGATGCGCGCGTAGCGCAGTTTTGCAATCGTCTCCATCGTTCGTCCTCAGCGCGACTTCTTGTTGGCGATGTGACCCTTGAAGGTCCGCGTCAACGCAAACTCGCCCAGCTTGTGGCCGACCATGTTTTCGTTGACCAGCACCGGAACATGCTGACGCCCGTTGTGAACCGCGAGGGTGAGACCCACCATCTGCGGGATAATCATCGAGCGACGCGACCAGGTCTTGATCGGCCGGCGATCGTTCTTCTCGCGCGCCTCTTCCACCTTCTTGCGCAGGTGGTGGTCGACGAACGGGCCTTTTTTCAGTGAACGCGGCATGCTGGCACTCCGTTACTTCTTGCGCCGACGCACGATCATGCCGTCGGTACGTTTGTTGTTGCGGGTCTTGTAACCCTTGGTCGGACGGCCCCACGGGGTCACCGGGTGACGCCCGAAGTTGCGCCCTTCACCACCACCATGCGGATGGTCGACCGGGTTCATCGCGGTGCCGCGCACGGTCGGGCGCACGCCCGTCCAGCGCTTGGCACCGGCCTTCCCGAACTTCTTCAGGCTGTGCTCCGTATGCCCGACCTCGCCCACCGTGGCGCGGCATTCGGACGGGATGCGCCGCATCTCGCCGGAGCGCAGCCGGATGGTGGCGTGGGCGCCTTCGCGGGCCACGACCTGGGCCGAGGCACCGGCGGAACGGGCGATCTGGGCGCCCTTGCCCGGCTTCATCTCGATGCAGTGAATCACCGTACCGACCGGGATCGCGCGCAACGGCATGGCGTTACCGACACGAATCGGCGCCTGCGAGCCGCTGTGCACCGCGTCACCCTGCTTCAGGCCGCGAGGCGCGATAATGTACCGGCGTTCGCCGTCCGCGTACAGCACCAGTGCGAGATGAGCGCTACGGTTCGGGTCATATTCGAGCCGTTCAACCTTGCCCGGCACGTTGTCCTTGTTCCGCTTGAAGTCGACGATGCGATAGCGCTGCTTGTGCCCACCGCCCACATGACGGGTGGTGATGCGCCCGGAATTGTTTCGGCCGCCCGTGCGCGTCTGCTTCTCCACCAGCGCCGCATGCGGGGCGCCCTTGTGCAGACCGTCACCGCGGATCTGAACCGCGTGACGGCGTCCGGCCGACGTCGGATTGGTCTTGATAATCGCCATGACTAGACCTGTTCTCCTTCACCCATGTCGATGCTCTCGCCCTCGGCGAGCGCGACATAGGCCTTCTTCCAGTGGTTACGACGACCGAACTGGCGACCGAAGCGCTTGTTCTTGCCCTGCTGGTTCAGCGTGCGGACCTGCTGGACACGAACCTCGAACAGCTTCTCGATCGCGGCCTTGATCTCGGCCTTGTCGGCATCCGGCAGCACGCGAAACACGTACTGCCCGACTTCCCCGGCGTTGGTCGATTTCTCGGACACCACCGGACCCTGAATAATCTGCATCAGACGCGAATTCATGCCAGCCACTCCTCGAGCTTGCGGATGGCGCCTTCCGTGATCACGACCGTCTCGGCCCCGACCAGGTTGGCAGGATTGACGCCGTTGACGTCGATCACGTCCACGTGCGGCACGTTGCCGAGGGCGCGGGCGGTCATCGCGTCCTCTTCGGCCAGGACCACCAGACCCTTCTCCAGGCCCAGTTCCTTCAGCTTCGCGACGCCGTCGCGGGTCTTGCCGGATTCAACGGCAAAGCCCGCAACCACCTTCAGGCGATCCTGGCGCAGCAGCTCGGAGAGGATCGACGCCATCGCGGCGCGATACATCTTCTTGTTGAGCTTCTGCGAGAAATCCTGGGTGCGCGCCGCGAATACCTTGCCGCCCCCGGTCCACAGCGGGCTGCGGATGGTGCCGGCACGCGCACGGCCGGTGCCCTTCTGACGGAACGGCTTGATGCCGCCGCCGCTCACCTGGGCGCGCGTCTTCTGCGCACGGGTGCCGCTGCGGGCTCCGGCGAGCTGCGCGACCACGCTCTGATGCACCAGGGATTCGTTGAATTCCCGCTCGAAGCAGACGGCGGACAGCTCGACGCTGGCCCCGGTATCGGCAGTCGTTACTTGCATTGTCTTAACCCTTCGCCTTCACGGCCGGACGAATCATCACGTCGGAACTCGGCGCGCCCGGCACGGCACCCTGAACCAGGACCAGACTGCGATCGGCGTCGACACGCACCACCTTGAGGTTCTGGATGGTCTTGCGCTCCGCGCCCATGTGGCCGGCCATCTTCTTGCCCTTGAACACGCGGCCGGGGCTCTGGTTCTGCCCAATGGAACCCGGGGCACGGTGCGCCAGCGAGTTGCCATGGGTCGCGTCCTGGGTGCGGAAGTTGTGACGCTTTACCGCACCCTGGAAGCCCTTGCCCTTGCTCTGCGCGGTCACGTCGACGATCTGACCTTCCTCGAACCGGTCAACGGTGATCGCATCACCGGCGGCCAGGCCTTCCAGATCGGCCTCGTCCACGCGGAATTCCCACAGACCACGACCCGGTTCCACCGACGCCGCAGCAAAGTGACCGGCCTCCGGCTTGCTTACCCGAGACGGCTTGCGCGAGCCCGCCGTCACCTGGACCGCGTTGTAGCCGTCGCCTTCAGTGCGCTTGATCTGGACCACGCGATTGTTGTCCACCTGCAGCACCGTGACCGGCACGGAGACGCCGTCGTCCGTAAAGACGCGCGACATGCCGAGCTTGCGACCGATGAGTCCAAGAGCCATTACAAAACCCCTTCCGTATCAGACGGCGCTATCAAGCGCCCTAAAGCCGTGGCCCGGCGAAAATTCCGCCGGGCCACGGAAAGCCCAATAGTATGGCAGAAAATTTAACGTTAGTTAAGCCTGATCTGAACATTGACGCCCGCGGCCAGATCCAGCTTCATCAGGGCATCCACGGTCTTGTCGGTCGGATCGAGGATATCCATCAGGCGCTTGTGCGTACGCAGCTCGTACTGGTCACGCGCGTCCTTGTTGACGTGCGGGGAGACCAGGACCGTGTACGCCTCGCGCTTGGTCGGCAGCGGAATCGGTCCCTTGACCCGGGCGCCGGTCCGCTTCGCGGTCTCGACAATCTCGGCCGCGGAGCGGTCGATCAGTCGATGATCAAAGGCCTTCAGACGAATTCGAATGCGCTGGTTAGCCATCTCGTTCACTCAATAATCTTGGAGACGACGCCGGCGCCGACGGTGCGGCCACCTTCGCGGATCGCAAAGCGCAGCCCGTCTTCCATCGCGATCGGGTTGATCAGGGACACCGTCATCTTGACGTTGTCGCCCGGCATCACCATCTCGGTGCCTTCCGGCAGTTCCACCGAACCCGTCACGTCGGTCGTACGGAAGTAGAACTGCGGGCGGTACCCATTGAAGAACGGCGTATGACGACCGCCCTCGTCCTTGCCCAGGATGTACACCTCGGCCTCGAAATGCGTGTGCGGGGTGATCGAACCCGGCTTGCACAGCACCTGACCACGCTGCACGTCGTCACGCTTGGTGCCACGCAGCAGGATACCGACGTTGTCGCCCGCCTCGCCCTGGTCCAGCAGCTTGCGGAACATCTCGACACCGGTGACGGTGGTCTTCTGGGTGTCGCGAATACCGACGATCTCGATTTCTTCGCCGACCTTCACCACGCCGCGCTCGACGCGACCGGTCACCACGGTGCCACGACCGGAGATCGAGAAGACATCTTCCACCGGCATCAGGAACGCGCCGTCCACGGCACGCTCGGGCTCCGGAATCCAGCTGTCCATCGCCTCCACCAGCTTGTAGATCGCCGGGGCGCCCACTTCGCTCTCGTCACCTTCCAGCGCCTTCAGCGCGGAACCGGTGATCACCGGGGTGTCGTCACCCGGGAAGTCGTAGGAGGACAGCAGGTCGCGAACTTCCATCTCGACCAGCTCCAGCAGCTCCGGATCGTCGACCATGTCGGCCTTGTTCAGGAACACCACGATGTACGGCACACCCACCTGACGCGCCAGCAGAATATGCTCGCGCGTCTGCGGCATCGGGCCATCGGCCGCCGACACCACCAGGATCGCGCCGTCCATCTGCGCCGCACCCGTGATCATGTTCTTCACATAGTCCGCGTGCCCGGGGCAGTCGACGTGCGCATAGTGGCGAATGTCGCTTTCGTATTCGACGTGCGCGGTCGCAATCG